>CAYSHN010000200.1:0-6622 GCA_964430815.1 uncultured Calditrichota bacterium
TGCGTTGAAACTCTGCTGGAAACACTTTATGGACATATGAATGAAATCGGCCTGGAATTCCGCAGACAAACTGATCTCGATCTGGGTACCGTTTATCCTTTTGACGAAATCTTTGCCGCATATTCTCCGGATGCTCACATCACCGACGATTTTTTTGCCAATAAACTGGCCTTCATTGTCTTGTTGAACTTCCCGCTGACTACCCTGGAAGAGCGCTTAAGCAAGGGAGCTCAATGGTCACGCCGGCAGTGGGCAGAGGTCCGGTTGGCGCAGAGATTTTCCAAGCGTATTCCGGCTGAAGTGAATCAGGCTGTGGCAACGGCAACCGCAGTCGCCGACCAGTACATCGCCGATTACAATATCTACATGCATCATCTTATCGATGCAAAAGGTGATCGCCTATTTCCGCCAAAAATGCGTCTGCTCTCGCACTGGAATCTGCGCGATGAACTGAAAGCGGACTATGGCGATCAAACCAATGGCTTAACCAAGCAAAGAACGATAGTCCAAGTCATGGAACGGATTGTAACCCAGACGATCCCGGCGGTTGCGGTCAACAATCCCAACATTGATTGGAATCCTTTTTCCAACGAAGTAAGAGCGACAACTGTACAGGATGTCGAAGATAAAACAAAAGCATCGCTCAAAGTTACTTCTTCTCCCGAGTCTGATACAAGATATGCCACGCTGTTGAAAACATATCTCGGGGCCAGGCAAGTCGATCCTTACTCCCCCACCGCTCCGACCCTGATTGCCCGCAGATTCGATGAAAACCGGGAAATTCCGGAGATGCAGGTCAAGGCTATGCTCGAATCCGTGCTGAAATCACCACTAGTACCAAAAGTCGCCGGGATCATCAAAGAACGACTGGGCCGGCCGTTGGAACCGTTCGATATCTGGTATAACGGATTTCGTCCCCGCGGAAAATATTCGGAAGCGGAACTTGATGCGATTGTCAGGCAAAAATATCCAACCGCTGATGCTTATAAAGCTGATATGGCGAATATGTTATTGAAACTGGGTTTTACCAGGGAACGTGCAGAATTTTTAGCTGGGAATATCCTGGTCGATCCGGCCCGGGGTTCCGGTCATGCTGCCGGAGCAGCTATGCGTTCGGCTAAAGCACATCTACGCACACGCGTAGGCCAAGATGGCATGGATTACAAGGGATTCAATATCGCAGTTCATGAAATGGGTCACAACGTAGAACAGACCATTACGCTCAACAATGTGGACCATTACTTTTTAAACGGAGTGCCCAATACAGCATTCACCGAAGCAATAGCTTATGTATTTCAGACCCGTGATCTGGACTTGTTAGGATTATCTTCCACGGATACACAAGCAGAAGCGCTCAAAACACTGAACGAATTCTGGATGACTTATGAAATTGCCGGCGTCTCGCTGGTGGACATGGAAATATGGCACTGGATGTATGCTCATCCCAACGCAACTCCGGCCGAACTGAAATCGGCTGTGCTGCAAATCGCCAGGGACATCTGGAATACCTACTATGCTCCTGTTCTTAAACAAAAAGATGTCATCCTGCTGGCTGTTTATTCACACATCATCCATTCATTTCTTTATCTACCCGATTATGCCATCGGCCATCTGATCTCACACCAGATTGAAGAGTATCTGAAAGGAAAAGAGAACATTGGAGTTGAACTCGAGCGGATGCTGAAAATCGGCAGTGTCACTCCTGATGTCTGGATGAAAAATGCCACCGGATCACCGGTCAGTGCAGAGCCACTGCTGCTGGCCACGAAACATGCTTTGGAAGAATATAAGAAGTAGTATAGCTGATATGTCTGGTATCTGGTGAGACTGGGCGGCTGAATGACGAGCATTACCGCCCTGTTATTTTATATTTAAAATCCTAAATAATAAAATTGTAGATTATGGATAATTAAAATAATGAGATGCTGGATCAAATCCAGTTAAATTTTCGGTATCTAAAATCTCTTCCACGGCAATTTCTAAATCTGATAATTCCTGTGGAGCACTTTGATCTCCTAGATAATGCTTAATTCTTTTATAATTCTCACCAAACTTCAAAGAAGTCATCACAGTCGGCAGATCCGTCAGGTTTTGATCTGTATAGGATGAATCAAAAGAAAAATAATCACCCGATTTAAAAAGGTTATATAGTTTTTGTATTTTCTCATCATTTATTTGAAGTGTAATAGTAGTAACCTCTGTTACATATTTAATACCTTCATAGTTCATAATACCTTTACTGTTTACTTCAAATGAATATATTGGGCATACTCCATAACATCCACTTCTATTTAATGTGAATTCCCATACTTCTGTATTAATTCCGGTTGAATTTCTATTACAACCGATGAACAGAAGACAATAGAATAAAAATTGTACAACTTTTGTTGTTTTAAGAAAAAAATAATTTTTTATTTGATACATCATTTTCCCTTTGGCTTTGCTCGGGGAACATCCTCATCATCTTTCGCAACTCAAGAGTTGCGACTACCAGCCTCATGCTGTGATACAACCTACGCAGACTAAAGTTTGCGTTTACTAACCTATCGGCGCTGGGAAGTGCCTACAACAACCTTTTACCTTTGCCCTTTCGAAACAACCACACATCATGGTTCCCGCGCGGCTTGTCCTGAGCCAGGTTGAAGGAAGTCGAGAGGCCGATCACCAAGCGGAGTATCATTCTGATGTCTTGACCTGTACATTGCTCTCCGCTAGCCTGCCGTACAATTCAGCATCACGTTTAAACGGATACCATTCATAAAGTAATAATTCTGCCGGTCGCCAAAGGGCAATCCAGCCAAAAATAATTAATGATTCACGGATAGTCAATACCAAACTATTATCCGGAAAAAGCTGGCTTCCTAATTCAGGTAATGAAATTATTACACTCATAAATAAAAATGCAATGAGCAGATTTCGCCAGCCTAGTTTATGTGTTTGTTTTAACTGCTTCAATGATTTCTCCTGGTGATAAGTGAAATGTCTCTGAACTGCCATTTCTATTTTATTTGCTGAATCAGAGTCAGCGGCGGGTAGATACACGGTCAAATTAATTTTGCTTTGGCGGGGAAAAGATGCAGCCTCTTCAACAATGAACTCTTCAATATCCTCATTCAACATTCGCCTTCTATACGAAGCAGTAGCGGAAGCGGAAAGTACTTCATCAAGATTCTGCAGGTGAAGAATTATGTCTGCAGACTGCTTATAATTTTTCTGCATAGGTTATTCAATTGTCATTCAGGTTGTCTTCAATCAAATTACTTTCCACTTCTGCCCTGGAAGTAAATCTGTAAAACCTATTTAAAAAGTTAACAGGAGTTGAGCATAAATCGTTCAATTAATTTTAGTATTTTAACTCCGTCCTTAAATCATTTTTTATTTACCGCTGCGCAAAGCCTCTAACGTTTCTTTTGACGGTTTATTGGGAATGACAGCGGCGACCTCTCCATTATATTCAAAAACTTCCTTATCATCAGAGGTAACTTCCCCAACAACCGCGACTTTATCGGTTTTAGATCGTATAGCGCTCAATACCTCATCAACAGATGTCGGCGCTACATGAACCACATAGCGTGCTTGAGTTTCGCAAATCAGGATCTCCTGTGGAGTAATCTCCTTAATTGAAACCGGGACCTTGGACAGATCCACCCGTGCTCCTAAATTGCCATACCTGGCTGATTCGCATATCGCAGCTCCGATACCGGCGGCCCCTAAATCAGAACAGGCTTTAATTTTACCAGTAGCAAAAGCAGCCATGGCCGCTTCCAGGGCAGTCTTTTCCTCTTTAAACAAAGCGATAGCCGGGCGCATCTCATTTACCAGACCAGCTCTGTAAAGCGTATCGTTGCCGTCATTCCCTGTCACACCTATAATGATAATCTTATCCCCGGCTTTTTTTGCCCGTTTGGTAAGAGGCTTTTTGGTGACCAACTTGCCGATTACCGACACCACTACTGCCGGTACAATATCGGAAAAAGAGGTGGAGAATCCGCCTCCGACCACGAACACGTCCATATTTGCACACATATCCCCTAAGCCCTTGACCATTATGTTCAGTCTTTCCTGGCTGGTCATGACCTTACACTTACCGCAGGTGCAATGTCCGGAAAAGCCGCAGGGACCGACAATGACTTCCTGCTCCAGAGGCCTGGTCCCGATGAAGTCCATAAGAAAAATCGGCCGGCCGCCCATGGCTACCACATCACGCATCGCCCCTCCGGCACCGGTGGCAGCAGCGTCATAAGGTCTGGGCACGCAGGGGGAACAATGGCTTTCCATCTTACCCACCACATAACCTTTCATGCCGGGGACTTGAAAGACAGCGGCATCATCGTTTGCCTCAGGTCCAATCACTAAAGCTCCCGGCCAGACTTTGTCTACCTGACGATTCAGTTCCTGAAAGCCCTTGAAATCGATTACTTTATCAATATTGTGATGCAAATGAACAAACAATCCGTGCATTAATGCTTTTTCAATCGTGTTCATACTACCTCCATTTTTGGAATCGCAATTATTTTAGTATTCACCACAGTTTTATTCTCTATTATTTCCGTATTTCTACAATAATTTACTTTTAATTCTTTTAAAGAAAAAAGTAAATAAATTTTAAGTTTTGTATTTAAAGCCAGAATCTTCTGATGCATGACTTGTATATTGCTGCCCGCTAATGTCGGTTGCGAACGTAAGTACCCACCAAGATACTCGTCCACGACAGTGCCGTTGAGCTACACCTTTGCTACATAGTTCGCCGAGTCGAAGTGGACACTTCCCTACCCATATTCGCTAAATTTGATTTGTCTATACAATATTCTCCTCGGTAAAATTATTTTTGATTTAATAATCAAGTATGATTTGTACTTGTGCTTTTACGCCGTTGGTCAACACACTTTCGACAATGTTGAATTTAGGATTATGATTCGCCACGCCAGGAAGGCAAGAGTGAATAGTAAATTTATTAGGTTTTTAAGCACCAACTTTATAATCAAGCAGAATGAGTACTCATTTTAATCAATATCTGATTTCATTTAATCAGTACAAGTTTCTTCGTTTCGAGACTTCTTTTTGTTTCCAAACGATAGAAATAAATTCCGCTGGCGATGTTTCCTGTATTCCATTTGATCCTCTTTCTGTCTATCCCGATTGCCAAGACGTACTTATCCGCTAAGCCTGAATTGGATGTGTCATATACTGTCCAATTCTCCCCATCAAATTTAGCTAATCCCATCCATGTCCCAATCCACATGTTGGTCCTATCGTCTATGGCTATGGAAAAAATACGGTCTGCAGGCAGACCCGAATTAGCCTTATTAAAAAAGGTGGTACTATCGGAAGTATTATCTATCTTAACCAGTCCTCCTGTTGTGCCAACCCAGATACAATTATCATCCACCGCCAGAGCAGTTATAAGATTACCACATGTATAATTTATCCATTCCAAATTTTGTGCCAAGGTAATGAAGTGAGAAGAAAACCCCCGATAATAAAGAAAAATAAATTTCTCATATCGTGTTCCTCTTTAATATAAATACCATGGATGGTTTGCAGTTATAATATACAAACAAAAAAAGCGGATTAAAATAAACTATGCTGATTCTAAAGCTAAGAATCCCATTTTGAGTATGACTGATCCCGGATCAAGCCCGCGATGATAATCATATTTTGTGTAAGGGCGCATTGCAATGCGCCCCTACTTAGTGCCTCAGTGCCTTTTTAACTTTGTACCTCTGTGCCTTATTTCCATTGACCTTATTTCCTTAATCTTTAATCTTAAATCTTCTTCTCCCTCGGCCCAAACAAAATCGTCCCCAACCTGATCATATTAGCCCCTTCTTCGATGGCAATTTTATAACTATCACTCATACCCATGGACAGATAACGCATCTCCACTCCAGGATGATTGATCTTTGCTAAATGTTCAAAAATTGATTGTGTCTCTTTGAAATAAGGACGAAGTCTCGCTGGATCATCGAGGAATGGTCCCATGGTCATCAATCCCTGCACATGGATATTAGGAAATGCGCGGATCCGCTCTACAAAATCATCCACCTGTTCCGGAAACAGGCCGGTTTTATTTTCTTCACGGCCGCTGTTAATTTCGATCAAGACCGGCATTTTTATTTTTGCCTCGGCAGATTCAGCATCTAATACTTCCGCCAGAGGAATTGAATCCAGTGTTTGGATCATATTATACAAGTGCACTGCTTTTTTAATTTTATTTTTCTGCAGATGCCCGATCAGGTGCCATTGCACCTCGCGACCCACCACACTCTGCATCCGTTCTGTTTCCTGTACATAATTATAACCGATGATCTTGATGCCGGCCCGTACTGCTGCCTGTACCTCCTCTGTGGTTCTGGTTTTAGCCGCGGCGACCAGAACTACGTCGGCTGGAAGTGATTTGATAATAGCGGTTATTTTGCTTTCAATGATTGAAAGGTTTGAATTCATCTGCATAGGTAGATATTTTTTTCTTTAATAGTATAACCCTCATGCCACAATATATCAATATTTTTCTAGGTGATTTGACGGAATGATTTTGCATAAAGAAGCTGATCTTAGCGCGATAATAGTATTTTATTTTAAACCTTTATTTATTTGCATTGATTTGTATTAATAATTGTTT
>CAYSHN010000201.1:0-6610 GCA_964430815.1 uncultured Calditrichota bacterium
AAACTTATTGTGTATATTCCAGACGCTTCTTCAATTCAACCATTTTCTTTTTGAACATATCATCCTTTTTCATTTTATCCAGAATAGTTTTGTGGGCATAGATTACCGTAGCGTGATCACGTCCACCAAAATGTAGACCGATCGTTACAGTAGAATGATGGGTTAATTCCACACATAAATACATGGCGGCCTGGCGGGCTAGCGCTATATGCTTCTTGCGGTCCTTTTTCATGAATCTTTCCTGAGGTACATCAAAACTCTTGGAAGTCATTTGTATAATTTGTTCGATTGAGAGTTGGTTGGATTGCGGTTTGCCGATTTCATTGACTACCCGCCGCGCAATATCCATGGTGGGTTCGGTATGGGTTAAAAGTACCTGGGCCATGATCCTGGTTAAAGCCCCTTCCAGTTCACGTACATTGTGAACCAGATTAACGGCCAGGTATTCGATTATGTCTTCGGGAATTATCAATTCGTTCTCTTCACATTTTTTACGCAGGATGGCAATACGCGTTTCCAGATCAGGGGGTTGTATATCAGCCACCAGACCCCATTGGAAACGTGACACTAATCGTTCTTCCAGAAATCCAAGTTCCGAAGTAGGACGATCCGAGGTCAATACAATTTGTTTTTGTTTCTGGTGTAATTCATTAAACGTATGAAAAAATTCTTCCTGGGTTTTACTTTTATTATTAAAAAACTGTATATCATCAATTATCAATACATCACAGGAACGGTAAAAATTTGAAAACTCGATCGCTTTATTCTGCTGAATGGATGATATAAAATGGCTGGTGAAACTTTCGCTGGAAGTGTAATAAACTTTGAGGTAGGGACGTTGACGCCGTACTTCATTGCCAATAGAATGAATCAAATGGGTCTTGCCCAAACCGGTCCCACCGTAAATTATCAGTGGATTGTAATTAGTACTGCCGGGTGACACGGCAACGGCACTGGCTGCAGCATGGGCGAAACGGTTTCCGTCACCCACCACAAAACTTTCGAAGGTATAATTAGGGTTCAGATTGGTCTCGATACGCGGAGTTTGTTTAACTGAAGCAGTAGAATATTCTTTTATTGATTGCTGGGAGTATGGCGAAAAGGGACGCTTATCGATAATCTCATAAAAAATGTTAAGAGATTTACCGGTTACCTGGGCAACGGCATTCTGCAGAAGTTTAAGATAATGGTTATCAAGCCATTCGCAGAAAAATTTATTGGGAACACCGATGATAATGGAACTCTCATTAAGGGCAATGGCCTTTAAAGGGGAAAACCAGGTTTGAAAACTACGCGGATTAACATTCTCTTTAATAATTTCAAGACTCTTGCACCAAACGTCATCATGATTTTGAGGTACCGTTTCAAGGCTATTATGCAAATTCTGCATCTTTTTACTCCCCGGACTTATTCACAAAGGCCATATGTATCAGGAATTTAATGTAAGGCATTAAGTTTTGATGGTTTTATAATTATATATGAATAGAACCGAACACTAAGTTATTACTCTTGAATAACTTATAACTCTCACTTTCTTTTCTGAATGGAATTTTTTTCTTATTTTAATATTGAAATTGTGAATAACTAAAAAGATATTCACAATTTGCTGACAGTTCAAATTTCAATCATAATTATTTTAAGGAGCCATAATTAAGAATCAAGTTTTTTGATAATAATTTTTATTTTTTTAGGTTTCACGTTAAACGTCAGAGATATATTTTTTCCAAAAATTCGGCGGACAAATAGGATTTAAAAATGAAAAGGAGAAAATTAAATGCCAGGAAAAATTTTGCGATCAGCCAATGCTCCCGAACCGATTGGTCCTTATAGTCAGGCGATTCAAATTGATAAATTTATTTTTACATCAGGACAAATCGCCATCGATCCCCAAACAGGTAACATTGAATCTTCAGATATTATTAGCCAGACCAGACAAGTACTGGAAAATTTGTCAGCGATACTTAAATCTGCGAAAGTGCCCATGGTTGATGTAGTTAAGACCACCATCTTTCTAAAGGATATGAATGATTTTCCTAAAGTGAACGAAATCTATGCGGATTATTTTAATAAGTCGCTTCCAGCACGCTCAACGGTGCAAGTAGCACGCCTGCCCAAAGATGCTTTGATTGAGATTGAGTGTATTGCGTATGTAAGTTAGGAACAAAGGCACTGAGTAAAAGTACCTGAGTCCCTTAGTCCCTGAGTAAAACAGAAGTATAGAGTTTCCCCTCTGGAGAGGCTGTTGCAGAATGACATTATTGAAAAAAGTTAATAATTACACAATTTAGATTTATTCATTCTGTTCTTTGACATAAATAGCGAAAGCATAAAGAAGACAAACAATAAGCTATAGAGCTTATTGATATTATGCGCGATGCACATCAAGGCGAATTCACCCTGTGCCTGTTTATATCCTCGGAGGCGGAATCGTCTAAAGTCCAGATTTTGCTTTAAATTACCAAAGACTGGTTCGACTGAAACTGGTATGATCCGGTTGTAGATTTGCCGCGGTAAATATAAAATGGAGGTCCCGTTTACACAACTCTTCTAATTTACGGGTACTGCTGACCTGTTCACTATAGGCTAAAAACCAAACAGCTAACATTATAGAGGGTTTAAAGGCATCATTCCCCTGCGAACTATGTCGTTGGTATAAGCATGACAAATCCAATGCGGATATTAATTTTACCACATAACGACACTTGGCATTGGGAGGAACAAAATCACTTAAAGAGTAACCAAGAAAATTAATTTGATCGCGATCTTTAGTGATGAAGCCCATGTGCGTAACCTAAATTAGATTAAACATTAGTTTAATATTATCAATAAGTTATGAATAATATTAAACACATGCAAATAGTAAAAACTGCAACAGCCTCTCTAGAGGGGTAGCTCCCCGACAGAGTCGGGGAGACGAGGTGTGCGGTGAAAGGGGGAAGGTAAAAATTAAATCTTTTTAATATTCATTTTGAGATTTTTTTTGTAAAATTATTTTTTAAAATAAATTTAATTATAAATAAGTTGGCAGTAATATTAGATTGTTAATCATCAAACGGGAAGGATGTCTAAAACCTTGACAAATTTTAAATTTATTGTGAATCCCCGCGCTGCTCGCGGCAAAGGGATGGAGGTTGGTAAGACCATTGAAGCATCATGCCGCTCCAGAGCACTGGATTATGACCTGGAATATACTAGCCGTCCCTATCAAGCCATCGAAATTGCTGATGCCGCCTGCCAAAAATTCGGGTGCATTGTTGCTGTTGGTGGTGATGGAACAATCAACGAGGTCGTCAACGGAATTATCGGGAAAAAGGTAAAACTGGGCATTATACCTATTGGTAGTGGCAATGATTATGTACGAGTACTCAACATCCCTCTGCGGATACCACAAGCATTTGCCTGTCTGCTCGAGCAAAAGACCAGAATTGTAGACGCCGGGAAAGCAGGTGAGGTATATTTTGCCAAGGGACTGGGCATTGGTTTTGACGCCTGGGTGGTTATTACCAGTCAGAAAGTGACCAAATTACGCGGAAACGCCATTTACCTTTATTCGGTATTAAGAACTATGTATAGTTATAAATCACCCTGGATGCGTTTAACTTATAATAATTCGGTCCTGGAAGATAAAATGTTCATGATCACCGTCGGCAACGGAGTCAGCCTGGGCGGTGGATTTAAACTGACCCCATTCGCCAAACTGGACGACGGTCTTTTTGATTTAAACATTGTTAGCGATCTATCCAAAATTGATATCATTCGTAATTTGATCGGTGTATATTCAGGAAAACATATCAATATGCCGCAGGTCAAGACCGGCCGGACTATGGAAATCCTGATTGAATCTGATCAGAATTTGGTAGCCCATGTTGACGGCGAACTGATTCGAAAATCTGCTAAATCACTGCATGTACAGCTTTTACCAAAAGCCCTGGAAGTAATCGTACCTGATGCCTAAAACTTTCTTACTGTTGATATTAATCGTCGGATTCTACTCAACGGCCGCCACAGGTCAGGGGCCGGATTGGAGTAGTGACTCGTTGACCTCAACGATTGATACCGCTACGACGCCATTGGTAAAAACGAAATTGTGGCCTGTGTTGATTCGTTCAGCGATTGTCCCCGGGTGGGGTCAGATAGAACAGGAGCATCCCGGACGCGCTACAGTTTTTTATGGACTAAGTATGTACCTAATGTACAACTTGGCCTGGAATTATTGGCAATATGATAAGACCAAGGAACATGCTTACTGGCAAAATGCCTCGCGCTATGCCATAGTTTATGCCCAGGTTTATACCTTAAATATCCTGGACGTTTTACACAGTTATGTTTTTCATGAAGATCAACCCTGGCCAGGACAATTATTCTCTGATCTTCCGATGAAATCTCCGTGGGGAGCAGTTACCCGCTCAGCGATGTTACCGGGGTGGGGACAACTATATAATGAAAAGTATATTAAGTCGGTTATTTCTTTAGGAGTCTGTTTTGATTTTGCCCGTAAAGTATATGTCTTTAATCAAAGATATCAACAATCCGGGAATAAATACTATCTGGAGCGACGTGTAGTAAATAGTTGGTACCTGGGTCTTTTTTATGCTCTGAATATGGTCGATGCCTATGTTGATGCCTATCTGTTTAAATTTGATGATATGATGAACCTGACCATCGAATATTCAGTGCCGGATCGAATCCCGTTGATCGGAGTACATTTTGAGTTTTAAATTATTCGGCTGCCTAAGCCTGATCACCATGGTACTGCAAATTACCCTGTTCTGTTCTGCACCAGTTTGTGCTCAGGACTCTACCCGCCAGGAGGTGATTCTCCAGCTGCAAACCTCCAACCAGTCTGTGCAGGCAGATTATAATACTGATTCCTGGTACGCGGATGATAAAATCAGGCACCTGGTGGGCAGTTTAGTCTCTACAACCTTATTGACTCAAGTAAGCAGCCATAATACTGAATGGAGTAAAAGGGAAGCGAAAATCTTTGCAGTGGGAACTACAATGAGTCTAGGATTCGTTAAAGAATTATATGACCGGCGAAAACCGGGAAACCATTTTTGCTGGAAAGATCTGGCGGCCGACACCGTTGGAGTGATTTTAGGACTGGTAATATTGGGAATCAAATAAGATGTATGATCAATTACATGAATATATTGGAGCTATTCATATACATTCCACCTATAGTGATGGATCGAAAACCATTCCTGAAATTGCTGAGGTCGCCGGTGAAGTTGGATTGGACTTTTTGATGTTTAGCGACCATCACACCTTGCAGCCAAAGCGTGATCATTTGGAAGGATGGTATAATGGGGTTCTGGTAGCGATTGGTTATGAAATCAACGATTCAGCAGATGAAAATCATTATCTGGCCTTTAATCTGGATCAGGAGATTCCCCCGGAGTATGTACCGTTAGAATATGTACAGGCGGTATCCGATCGCGGCGGCTCTGGGATAATTGCTCATCCTGATGAAAAACGCCGGGCCATAAAACAGTATCCGCCCTGCCCCTGGAAAGTCTGGGAATCCGACTGTTACAACGGCATTGAGATTTGGAACCAGATGTCGGAATGGATGGAAGGTTTAACTCATTTTAACAAGTACTGGCGGGTATTCAATCCCCGGCGGGCCGTGCTGAGTCCGTCGTCGGAAACTCTGCGAAAGTGGGATGAGGCCAATCGGTTGCGGCGGGTGGTCGGGATAGGTGGCGTGGATGCTCATGGTCATTTGTACAGATTATGGGGTTTTTTTCAGGTAACCATTTTTCGTTATAAAGTTTTGTTAAAAACTATCCGGACGCATATTATTACCGAGCGGACCGTGGCCGGGGAAGGTGGGGAGTATCGACAGGATATTCAGAACCTATATTCCAATCTGTTCGCCTGTCATTGTTTTGTTTCCAATTATTATCTTGGTGATGCACGGGGTTTTCGTTTTTGGGCCGAGAATAACCAAAACAAGGTTATCGTGGGTGATGAATTAAAATTTGATAAGTATACTCATCTCCATGTAAATTTACCGCAATCGGCTCAGGTCCATTTAATCATGAATGGCAGAAAAATTGCGGTTCAAAAAGGTCAACAATTAGTGTTTGAAGCCATCGGACCGGGCTTATACCGGGTCGAAGCATATTCTTTCAACCGGCCCTGGATTTTTTCGAATCATATCAGAATAAAATAAGTGGATCTGGATTTGTGAACATGGTTCTACAAGATGATCGTCCCAAAGAATTTTGCGGAATAGTCGGTATCTATGGATCGCCGGAAGCAGCTGTCTGGACTTATCTGGGATTATATGCCCTGCAGCATCGTGGCCAGGAGAGTTCCGGAATCGCCAGCAGCGATGGCCAGCAGATTCACAAACACCTGGGTATGGGTTTAGTAGCGGATGTCTTTAATGAAAAAATTCTAAAAGACCTACCTGGCAATATAGCCATCGGTCATAACCGCTATTCAACCACCGGCTCATCGAATCAACAGAATATTGGTCCCATCGTGGTTAACCATAAACTGGGCACGATCGGAGTTTCCCATAATGGCAATCTGGTCAATTCCCAGTCGTTGCGTGAAAAACTGGAGGAAGAAGGTTCGATATTTCAAACCACTACCGATA
>CAYSHN010000202.1:0-6560 GCA_964430815.1 uncultured Calditrichota bacterium
TGCACCTTTTGCCCCAGGATGTTATACATATCAATTTTGACTTTTTCAGTTTTAATAATACTATAAATGATCGTGGTGGTTGGATTGAAGGGATTGGGATAATTCTGGGCCAGGAAATAGGATCTCACCGGTAATGGATTTCCCGGTAAATCATCGATCAAACGGTTACTGGCCAGGGGTGTTGGTTGATCGAACGAATACCATGACGCGGATCCATCGGGATAGCGTCCGAAAGAAATATCAGTTGTTTGCTCGGAATAGGTTAATGAATCGATGAATTCTGATCCACTGTCCATCAACTGTGTCACCCCGATTCGCTCACCACTGCGGTCCAGTTTAAAAGGTAGATGTAAAATACCCTGATCGATTTCACCATCAGCCCAGAGAACCAGAAAACCTCCCGCTGGGATAGTAGTCAATTGTGAAGCATAATTGGGAATCAGATATTTTTCGGGAATATTGAGATTGTCGGTCAAATATAAACCACCGATATTTACCGGTACGGTGTTACTGTTATAGAGTTCCAGCCAGTCGTCATATTCCTCCCGTTCATCAGTATAACTATTGCTGTTATCGGCCATAAATTCATTTATGTAAACACCACTGAGTAAAATAGAATTGTTGGATTTTCCAGGTGTACCACCATGAACATAACTGCTGCGCCAGCTACTGATCACAATATTCTCCAGTAACAGATTATGCAATTCCAGGGAAGGCCCCTGCCCATCACACTGATCCGGCCAAAAAAAGCCGTTGTTATAATAGACAAAATCAACTGGATTCCCACGATTATCATTTAGTAAAACACTACCCGGCCCATCAGGCAAATTTCCTGTCTCCCACTGCAGTACCTGATACCCCTGACCCTGGTACAGGCTGCTGCTCTTAGCTACTAAGATAAATTCACCACTGGCCATAGTTACATCATTAAAAGTATAAGCAATGCTGCCCGTAAATTTATAACCATTCAAGTCGATAACTGCTGAACTTGCATTAACCAATTCTATGAATTCATAATCATCCCCTGCTGCCGGATGATAATGAATTTCGTTAATAATCAGATTGGTCTGATTTTCCGGATCAAAGGGGAAGGCACCGAGATCTGGCAGCGAACCATCGGGATCGACTGGTAATAATGGATTACCATTATCAATAGCCGGCGAGTTGGGAGACAATCTCAAATCGTTAATAAAAAATGGTTCGGCATTCAGGTTGTGTAAACCACGCAGGGTATCCGTATTGGAAAGCGAATAGGAAACATTTAGTTGTGATAGTTGGTCTATTAAAACTGCTGATTGAATGCTATTGATTAACAGGCAATTCACTACATCACCATTACCACCGCCATGACCGGTGTTCTTTTCAAAACTGGCAATACCATAGTGATTAGCATAAAAGGTATTATGCTCGATCCAAGCATATGAATCAAAATCCTTAATACCGATCCCCTGTCCACAGTTGGCGATTAGATTACGTTTAATCTGGGTGGTGGAGGCCTGGCCGACCGATATCCCTTTATCATTAATGTTAAAAATGATATTATTCTCTACCAGAATATTCTGGGCTCCTTCACCCAGATCAATAGCATCACTGTTAAAGCCGTAGATGTTATATATTTTATTGCCGCGGATAATTCCACCGACTATTTGATCATAATCGATGCCATCTGAATCAAATCCATCTCCACCTCTCAGATCACAATTTTCGGTCAGGGCAAAGTCAGCATACTTAATATTGATCAGATCACCGGCATAGTCGGAATGCAGTTGACAATCATTGATGGACACCTGGCCATATTTGATGAAAACCGGAGCCTGCACATTTTCGACAGTGACATGCTTTAACGAGAACCTAGAATTATAACCTGAAATGGCAGCTTTATTGCGGGTAAAATCCGGACCTTTCGTTGCCCCGGTTATTTTTAAATGAGTCACTGCGGAGGAATCGGTGGCATTCACCACACATAATGCACCCCAGTTCCTGGAATATTCATTAGGAGATATAACTACCGGATTATCCTCTGTTCCTTCAATTAATAGCCTGCCCTGGACGACCAGACTTTTTTGTTCAGGCATATATATCTGCACCCCCTCGGTGATGCGCAGGGTAACCCCGGAATCAACCTGTATATCCGCCAATGCATAGTAGGGTGAATGTTCGATTGTTAAAGTGGTATCAACAGAAATATGTGCTGCAATGGGATTTATGGTGATCGCTTCAAAAACTGCCCTAATCCGAACTGTATCTTCGGTTGTGACCAGACTAATCGGATTCTGATTTTCCGGTTCGATCCCTTCCCAGCGTACAAAGCGATAACCGACCTCAGGCAATGCTTCTAATTCAGTCGGTATTTCCTTAAAAAAAATGCCGCTGGTACCTGCAGTTATCTTTTCAATGCCGTTGATATGCACCTGCCCCATACCCGGATTAACGATATCCAGATTCAGGATGGAAGTACCGCTTAGCTGAAAATAATTGAGGATATGCTGCCGTTGATAAGCAGGACGATTACGGGCAAAAGTTCTGACGACGCTGACGTTTGACAGCCAGGTGGGATAATCCGGAATGGGATTTCCATAATACGGTTCGCCATTTCTCCATCGGGCGATATGTCGCGGCATTTCTGAACTCAGATTGTTCTGAATCTGATCAATTAAAGCCACAACCGTATCA
The DNA here is from genome assembly GCA_964430815.1 of uncultured Calditrichota bacterium. Classification (GTDB taxonomy): domain Bacteria; phylum Calditrichota; class Calditrichia; order JAJRVZ01; family JAJRVZ01; genus CAVZSQ01. Next base: position 2,674 of record CAYSHN010000202.1, read on the forward strand.
GGGTGAAAAACTGAATTTAGATAAGTGGCGAAGCGTTGGATAAATTTGGTCTGGAACTCCTGATTCAACAACAACTTTCTGAATAGAACAGTTGACCACAGGGGTGGTACAAACGGATCACCTAGATTGGAGGAGGTAGCGAATTTCAAAGTATTATTGGTATAGCCAATGGAGCGCTGATTGGGCATGCCAAAACCATAATCGGTATCATACAATACCCAGCGCCATTTTCCGTCTTCCTTTCTTTCCCGCCACATGCGTACGTTTTGATCGGCCCAGTAAACATTATCACAATAAATTTCACAGATTTGATAATTGATGAATTCATCAATATCCATCCATGATTCCAGAAAGCGATAATTTTCTTCGATTGATAAATCGTGATCGGTCACATAATCATAAAAAGCATTGTAATTTTCAGCTTCCCCTTCCATGACCGTTGGAATAATATTTTGCTCATATTCAAGCAAATCCACATCATCCGGATTGAGATTGTGCAGGAACCCTATATACTCACTATTTATTTTATCACGGATATTTAAGATTCCCCAGTAGGCACCGTTCAGAAAAATGACCGCCGGCCGGTAAGCCTGGCAATCCAGATCCATCTTGTTCAGCACCAGGGTATGCAGTAAAGCATCGCGGAAAAAGGTGCTGCGGTGGTCGGGCACGCCGGCATTACGCAGGTACAGAGAGATAAAGCTGTTTAATTCCCGTTGGGGAAATACCTGGTACTCTATCACATCGGTCCCGAACCGGTCATCTGCAGTAATGGTAAAGGATTTCTGTGGATAATAGAGCGATGCCTGGCCGGTCAGACTCAATCCGGCATCTAAATTGAAAGCCGGACTTCCATCTGCTTCGAGAAATTCAAAATGAACCGGAATTTCCCGTGCTTTGAAATTATGCTTATAGATACCGATTTCTTCATCCCATAAAAGTCCGGGTGGAGTGGATATAGATACGACCGGCAGCGAAAAATTTGTATTAATAAAATAAGTTCTGGTGACAACTTGGCCAGGCAATTTACCCGCTTCGAAAACCCTGGCTTTAAGCACAATTGTCTGATCGATGCTGAGTGGTGTTGTATAAAGAGTAGAAGAACTCGATGGTTTGGAGCCGTCCAGGGTATAACGTATTTCAGCATAGCCGATCGCTGCCTCAATGGTCACCAACTGGCTTCCACTGTAAAATCCACTGGGCAAAGAAATGGACGGACTTCCCGCATACTCAATGATCTGTATCCCTGGACTGGCATTGGTACTGGCCGGTGTCGGTTCTCCAAAATAATACCAGTCGGCCGATCCATCAGGCTGGCGTCCTGTGGAAACATCGTTCTGTTGGAGTCCGAATGATACTGAATCGACCAGTATACTGTCGGGACTATAAAGTCCGATGAATTCCCTGGCCCGGTTCAGTTTGAAGTTCAGATGATAATATTGGGTGGTGAAATGATCAAAGGGCCAGTAGGGTCTTTGATGCGTTGTTCCGGGAATATCATCTTCTCCGTCAGCCCAGAGTAACAGAAAGCCTGTGTCTGGGACAGAGGTACCGGCGGGAAATTGCCAGCGACAGGGATTATCCGGATCATCGGTAATGAAATACCCCCCGATATTCACATCAAAATTTTCAGCGTTGTATAATTCTATCCAGTCGGAGAAATCATCAAAATCGACCATCTCAGCATTGATGGAGACATTGGAGGCCAGAAATTCATTAATAGAAATTCTGGGAGTTGTTTGGGCAGAGATATTTACTATTAGCAGTAATAAAAGTAAAGTGATTGTTAGATTTTTCATAAAAAGCTCTCTTTTTTATGAAAACCAGGCACAAATCCTGTTAAAACAAGCTTTGTGCTTCAAATATACTCCAAAATTTACTGGTGCTCTTAAAAAAAATGAAATTACCATCCGTCTGAAATGGCATTTGTGGTTGCAGCATAAATATAAGCAAAAAAAGGAAAAAATTTGTATTAATTATCACAAATATATTTCTCATCGTGTTCCCCTCGACTTCCCTCGACCTGGCGCGGGACAGGCCGCTCGGGGAACATATACCCGCGGTCACTGAGCGCATTCGAAATGACCGGTGCCTCGACTCCGCTCGGCGACCGGTTATTTCAGCAAAATCAATTTCTTAGTTTTTGAATAATTTCCTGCCTGCAGTCGATATAGATACACCCCGCTGGCCAGGCCAGTTGCATTCCAGTATGTCATATACGTTCCTGTGTTCAGTTCTTTATCCACCAGTGTGGCTACTTTTTGACCAAGCAAATTATAAATTTCCAGAGTGACAATATTGGGATCACGCCAGAAGGCGGATCCGCCTGCTGGCGGATTTGGGATTTGGAATTTAATCATGGTGCTTGGATTAAACGGATTAGGATAATTTTGCAGCAGCAGAAAATTCTTGGTTACCTTTAAATTTTCAGCCGGGATTGTTGAAATGATACATGAATCACCGCCATTCTCGAAAACATTCTGAGAAATGCGATGCTTCCAGGTCAATTTTACTTCCGCCTCATCAATCTCAATCAGTGTATAACCATTCGTTTCTTCATGAAACAAGCGCAGCGGTGCCCAAACGCCATTATCACCATCATATTGGGCATCGGAATGTGAATAACTACCAGTTCCAACAATAACCTGATGAATATCATTATCCGGATTGCCATCACTATCGTCGATGATGGTGTGATCATAGAAATGATCATGCCCGCAGAAAAATATTTTTACTCCGGCATTGACCAGGCTCTCCCAACATGAATCCCGTTCCTGCGGGTAAGCGGCCATACAATTTGCATGCAGTAATTTAAAGGCAGGTTCATGAACGGCCACAAATATATGAGGTTTGATGTTTTGAGCCAGTATTTCATCCAGCCAGGTTTGATTGATCTTACAATAATCAACATACTGGTCCATGGCGATGAATAAGATATTGTCATAGATTAAAGCATAGGTAACATTTTTTTCATTTTCGGGACCGTTAGACGGAAAGGAAAAATCACCTGTAAAAAGTGAATCCCATGCGTCCCTGCTGCCATCATTATTCCCCCGGCAGGCGAAAAGCCGGATATCATGCTGTCGTAAAGTATCCAGTACAAACCGCCAGTCTTTAAGTACTGAATCTTCTGTGGTAGGATCTCCAAAACCGGATATGACCAGGTCTCCGCACAGGAAAATAAAATCTACCTGTTCAGCAATGGCCGCCTGCATGATCTCACATAACATCGTTTCCTGGATATTGGTCGATGGAGAATAATGATGCAGATCACCTACTACCATAAAACGGGTAATAGTATGGGCATAGAGCGAACTAAAAATTATAAAAATCAGGATAATAAATGATTTTTTCATGGGATCCTAATCGACTTTTCGATTAAACTGAACTATCTACAATCCAGTCGTCGACGCCGACAAGCGCCTGCCTGACGCAGTACTTTCGGCAGGCGGAGTAGGCGTATAGCCTGAGTATCGAAACGGCCGGCGATATAGCCCACCCATGTTTTAGAGGTGTCTCAAAAGAACCAAGGTGTCATTCTGAATCCGCCGGCTGGCGGATGAAGAATCTTTTTTCTATCATTAAACAAAGATTCTTCCTCGCTTCGCTCGTCAGAATGACACATTTAAGATAGCCTCATCAAAGGATGAGTTATCTCAATAACAAACACTTTTTTGTACTAATAAACGAATCCGTGCGTAACCGGTAGAAATATACTCCACTGGCCAATCTTGCTGCGTTCCATTCTTCTGTATATGTTCCCGCATTCAGTTTTTTATTCACCAGCGTGGTTACTTTCTGTCCAAGCAGATTAAATACTTCCAGAGTAACGAATTCAGGTTTGGGTATTGAAAATTGGATATAGGTACTCGGATTGAACGGATTGG
>CAYSHN010000203.1:0-6530 GCA_964430815.1 uncultured Calditrichota bacterium
AGGGGGAGAGTTCATTCTTCGGCTTGGCGGACTTTCTTGAAGAAATTGGAAAGGCGCTGCGATGCTTCGTCGGCTATGACGCCGGAGACAACTTGGCATCGGTGATTCAATCGCTCGTCTTCCAAAATGCGAAAAAGGGAGCCGGAAGCTCCCGCCTTAGGATCCATCGCGCCGAAGACCACCAGAGGAATCCGCGCCAAGACAATCGCGCCCGCGCACATCACGCACGGCTCGAGTGTGACATAGAGCGCGCAGTCTTCGAGCCGCCGACTGCCGAGGCTGGCCGCCGCCGCCGAAATCGCAATCATCTCGGCGTGCGCGGTGGGGTCTTGCAGCGTTTCGGTCTGGTTGTGGCCGCGGCCGATAATGGACGCGCTATGCACGACCACACAACCAATCGGCACCTCGCCGACGGCTTCGGCTTTGTCGGCTTCCGCGAGGGCTTCTCGCATCCACCGCTCGTGGCTGCCGAAGAGAATTTCCGATGGCGGGGTGCCGCTGGTCATGTACGCCCGAAGGGACTCGAACCCCCAACCTTTTGGTCCGTAGCCAAACGCTCTATCCAGTTGAGCTACGGGCGCATTTTTATGCTGCGGGACAGGGATTCGAACCCCGGTTACCTGGGCCAGAACCAGGCGTCTTGCCACTAGACCATCCCGCAAGACAAAAGCATAGAAATTTAAAATTATAGCAAACCAAAATCAAGTCTATTTTCCCTGATCACTTCAGTATAGCGATGATGTTCTTTATAAATCTGCAGGTTACGCACCAACATCACGTATATCTGTATTTGAGATGAGGATCTGATCAAACAAAATATTGACGAAGGGATGCTAATGTGACAATTATCGTAAGATCATCAATTTTTCAATGATCTCTTTCTGTTTCCCGGCGTTTTTCAATATAATTTTGTATAGATATACACCGTTGGCCAGAAGATCTCCGTCTTCGTCGCGCCCATTCCAGGGATAATAATTGAATCCGGGCAGGGGTCTGGGTAGATTATCGATTTTTTTGATCAAACGGCCGCTAATAGTATACACCCGAATTTGGATTTCAGCATCGGGAGTGAGTCCCTGAGCCTGGAAAGTAAAATTAGTTTCTGTTTGAAACGGATTTGGATAATTATAAACATCGGTTAGAACTACGTCACCAGATGCAGCAACTTTAAACTCAATCTCTGCTAAAGCTGGATTGTTTATATTATCCCAAACCTGTAAGAATAGCTGATGATCACCACTCTCTAAATTCTCCATATGATAGGTCAGGTGGCCCCTGGAATAACTATCTCTTTGGTAAGCGAAGAAAGACGTTATATCTTTATACGGTTTATCATCAATCTTGATTTCAATGGTATGCCCCACCTCCCGGGTCAGGTTGATACCACTCTCATCAGATAGTTAAGCAATAAGTACCGGATTCATTGATACCAGATCTCCGCTGTTAAAGTTTTCCTGGTCTTTAAAATACAGGGTGATCTCTGGCCCCTTATTATCACTCAGATTCTGTACCGTTCCATTGAATAATAAATTATCAGTATAACCGATAGCCTCATTGACATTATCAACCTCACTCCAGGAATAGAGTGTAATCCGGCCAGTGGGTCGATTTTGGTAGCGGATTGATTTAGGGACAATAAATTCACCCCTGAATAAACCGTTCGCCACACTAATCTCCCCCTTGAATATACGCGGGCCTAACAGGGTGTAATAATGATTTCCTCCGGTGTTAACTGAATCAAATCTAGCATCATTAACAATTAGATAGGCTCCCCCATTGAAATCGGTTAAAGTCAAGGCATCAGAACCGGTGATCGAACCGTCAACCCTTACTTTGCTCAGGGCTTTTAAGGTGTCGGGGGTGACAGAATCTATTCTGGCCAGATTCCGTGGATCGGCCAGGTGCATAGACGGATCACCGAACAGATGATACTTTTGATCGTTACTACTGCCACCGGCAGATAATAAGAATGCTTCTCCCAATCTTACACTTGGTCTTCCACTCGGGAATAAATTAATTAAGAATCTACGGTTAAAAGCGTAATTATCCCCAGAAAACACCAGTCGCGCCGAGGATAAAACAGCGATCGCCCCCCTGTCTTGCTCCCATACCAGAGCCTCCGAAAAACTGGGTTCTTTGGGATCGTCATATTTACCAAAATCACAGGTTGCCGCAATCCAGAATGGTAATCGTCCCTCATTCTGAATACGCGATAAATCCCTGGACATTAATAAGACATACTCATGGGCCCAGGTTTCTGGATTACCGTGACCCACGTAATTGATCAATAATGTTCCTTCATTCAACTGATCTATTATCGCCTGATTGGCTTCCGGTTTAACGCGCCCGAATCCTCCCGGTACCGATGGATAAGCGGAAAGATAGATTTTTTGTTTCAGGAATTTATTCAAATTACTGAGCGTGGCCAAAGACTCAGTATTTTTTTGATGTTCCCATTCGGCACTGGAACCAGAACCTGAAACTTCATCATCAGCCACAAAAGTTAAAACGGTTTGCCAGCCATCCCGTTCTTTGGAATTTTCATATGCCTGAATTTTTCCCAAGATGCTTTTGGCATCAGCCGTACTTTCAGCCGGTAAGCGTCCGATCGCCAGATCAGGGGTAATCGAACTGAAATCATTACCATTAAAATTAACATCCACAAAAAAATGATCGGTAGGACGACTTTCTAGTTCAAAATCATCACTTATTTCGAAGGGGGGAATGCGATTTGTATCAGCAAGAGCGATATTGCGATAGTCATAGTGACCGTCGCCAAAAAGTAAGACATACAGAGGTCTCGGTTGGGTCCAGTTATAATAAGCATATCGAATAAAATCCCGGATCGCTATTACATCCTTCACCGCACTGCTGAAATAAAAATAAATATCGTTAATATTAACCACTATACAACGCAAAGGATCTACTCCCGAACTGCGCAAGGCGGCAATTTCCGCGGCATATGATTGAAAGCTGGGGTGAGTAATTATAATCAGATCTGCTGATAAACTCGGATCCACAAGATTAAGTCCAGGTTTAAAATAGGTAATATTGGAAACCGATTTTATCATTGCTGAGTTTGTTGAAGAAATCAGAAAATGTTTTGGCTGATTTCCGCTTAAATCAATGGTGATATTAAATTTGCCATTCTGCACACCGGGATTATTATCCATGATCTTAACATCTACTGGATCGGTAATATCATATAAACTCGCCTCGTTAGAAGTAAATCCTGTGATCTCATAACCGACTAATTGGCCAATAGAATTAGTAAAAAAGTTTAAGGCATTGTTTGTCACCTGTAAGGGGTGTGGATAATAAAATTCAACCCAATCCAGATAAGCATTACAATCGCTCAAATTACCCCGGTATTCGACAGTGAGAGTATTATTTCCATTCAATAAGTAATCCGTCGAATTAAAGTTTTTCGATAATTCAATACTGTGCTGGCTTCCAAGCTGGCTACTTATAAATAAAGGGGTTGGATTCTTGCTGGAATTTAAAAAAACGGTAAACCAGTAATAACAATTCGCAGCAGTCTGATATTTAATACCATTGCCGCTTTTAAATTTAATCCGCATTCTTGTTGTCTGCGTCATTGCTTGTGGATAATCCAGCGAATAGGTGAAAGAGGCATTGCCGGTCAATCCGAAGAAGCGATGCCCATACCAGTCACACCCTGACGACAGCAGGTTGTATTTATCCTCCTCAAAATGGGCACGTTGAATAAAATATGTATCAGTTATATCAGGCGGTGTACCTGGCTGTAGAATAACAGACATTCGTTTACCGTTTGTGCCACCATAGGAAAACCAGTAATAATTTTTTGTATCGTAGGGGTGTTGTTGATAAGAAAAGTCATTTGCTGTCGCTGAATAAGCCCATCCGCCCAGTGGTTTGCCATAAAACAGGATGTAATCATCCGTATCAAAAATACCATCACTCTCTCCCTGAACCAGGATAGCATTTTCCACGGGTCCCAAAGTGCTCGAATTGGTACTGCCGGTTTTTAAAGTTAGGGGCATTCCACCGTGATTGAAAATTTTTATAGTTCGGGGATCAAGAGAAGTGACATCGATACCTGCGGCCGATAAGGTTTCCCGATTAATTTTATAGAGTCCTTCTTGGTCAACCTCTATCCGGTACCAGGGTCCGTCGAGAGCCTGGACAGATTTAAATACCGGGCGTGGGATTTCCACCAACCAATTTTTAGCCTGAGCATAATTAAGAACATAAGAATTATACAAAGACTCCAGTTTTGACCCGGTTGATATCTGATTGGTCATTTGAGTAGCTGCTGAAAAACTGAAATTTAATTTTGCCGAGCGTAATATCGATAACGTTTTTGTGGCATATTCATAACGGAGCGGATAGAATTTAATCCGCACTATGGCCAAATCCCGGAAGAACTGCTGTTCGGATATATCGATGACCTTAAGCGGTAAAAAATTATAATCAAGCGAATCGATCTTACCGGAATTCACAGATATTCCCTGTCTGTCCCGGCCGGGAATTGAGACCGGAACCGGTAAAATATCAGGAACAGTCTCATATATAGTTTCACTGAGTGATGCCCGGATTTGAGCCCCTGGTGGAATACCCAATACAAATTCATAATACGGTATCTGAGGTTTTCCCGGTTGTGTTAAAAAACTGCAACCCAAAAAATCCAGCATGACATATTGATTAGTCACATTTGTGACAGCTGTATACTGCAGCACAGGAATGTCCCATTCCAGATTAAGCGTATTTTCGCCATAGGATTCAATCCGTAGACCGTCGGACTGTTTATGAATAGATATAGGAGAGGTAGAATGCTGGATGAATGAAAATGAAAATAAGGCTATTGCAAAGATCACACCAAGCCGCATTTGAAACTCCTTAATTATTAAATTCGCGGTAGAAAATACTTTGCAGACAGCCTCGCTCTTCAAGATATTTTAAAATTTATAATATTAACGTGTGACTGTCAATTATTAATTAATTCGGTTTTAAAATTATACAACTATGTCCTTAAACGGGGTTTTCCGGGAAAGGTTCAGGATTCAATGAAGCAGCTACTGCTATCTGAAATAAGTCAGTATAAAAATGTCGTTATAGAAAGAAAATCAATAATTTAAAGGTATATTTATTCCGATAATAGAGATAAGTTCAGATCTATAATTCCGGTTAAGATCAGGGAAGGTCAAGATCAGGTCAAATACTGATCAAAAAGTGAAGTTTATTATGTAGTTTTGCCTAATTTTGCCGAATACTTTTATAATTTGTGCTATGAAAGAAATTAACCTTGAATACATAGCACATGATTTTTAAATTAAGCAGATTTATTAGTGATTTAAGGAAGGAACTAGTTTTGCGTTTAGCTTATCGAATTTTGGCAATGGTTTTATGTTCGCTTGTTTTGCTGACCAATTCATTGGCCCAAGAGAAAAGAAGTATTGGAATTTTACCATTTGAAAATTTAACCAAACAAAAAAAATACGACTGGATTGGATTTGGTATCGAATATCTCTTGTTTAATAAACTATCCAATGTTTCAGCATTGTATGTACCTGACCAGGCCATCATTAAAAGAGCACTAACAGAATCCGGATATGGTACTAAACCGATTAGCGGTGAAATGGTTTATCATGTGGGCAAAACCACCGGCATCAATCTCGGTATCACCGGAAATTATCTGACCAATGGTAAAGCGATTGAGATTAATCTTAGTTTTTTAAATGCCTTTAATGGTGCCACTATCTTTTCAAAGAAATATCAGAATAATTTCAATGAACTTTTTCAGATAGTCGACGATATTGCCCAGAATCTCATTCAAGTTACAACCATCCAGGTTACAGCTACCGAGCAAAATATATTGAACAGGCAGATTACCAGTTCCATCGTTGCTTTTGAAAGTTTTTGTCTGGGGTACATCGAGAACGAAAAGACAAATCGACATCTGGAAATTATTACTGGTCTGTTCCGTCGCGCTATCCAACAGGATTCAAAATTCTGGGAAGCTTATTATAATCTGGGAATCACTTATTTTAACGATAGAGATTATGATAATGCCTTAAAACAATTTGATATTATTATTGCTTCACTGCCAAGCTTTGAAAAGTCCTACTATGGCCGGGGTATGATCTATTGGCGTAAGGAAGATTATGTCAAAGCCAAAGCGGACTTTGTCAAGGTCACCGAATTTAATCCCAATGATTTCAGAGCTTTTTACTATTTGGGTAAAATCAATGTTCTGCTCAAGCAGTATGATGAGGCCAATAAGTATCTTAAAAAGGCCGCCGAGATTAATCCCGATTTCGCCGACATTTATTATGAGATGGGTAATATTTATTTTCAGCAGGCAAACTATCGTTTGGGCATTCCGCACTATAAAAAAGCAGTGGAACTTGATCCTGAAAACCGGGATAGTCATCAGCGTTTAGGAGAGTGTTATTACCGCGTACAGACCTATTATAGTGCACTGACCGAATTCAAAAAAGTTCTGGATGGATTGGGGCGTATAAGTTTGTCTAATATAGGCAATATCA
>CAYSHN010000204.1:0-6523 GCA_964430815.1 uncultured Calditrichota bacterium
GACCACATCCTGCTGCCGCAATTTTTGCAAGTATTGGAAATGATCCTTGTTCTGATGCAACGAATCGATCAGCAAACTCAGCCGGGTCAATTCATTGAAGTATTCATCATTACCGGTAGTATAGGCATTCCATTCAGCCTGGCCGCGCTGGGTGGTTAAAGGTTCTACCCGGGATTCATAGTCGGAAATAAATTTCTGCAATCCTTCCTCCGAAAGTTTATAAGGCTGCTTTATTGTACACGAGGAAAAATTAAAAATATTTAGCAGACTTGCCAGTACTAAAATGAAAATCCTTCTCATCTTTTCTCCTAGTAAAATAGTGAACCCAACTTTATTAAATTGAAATTCTTATCTCCGTATTTAGACATTAGATATGAAATAAAATTATTTTAATAATATCATTTTATTGGTGGCAGTATAATCACCTGCCTTTAGAATGTACAGATAAACACCGCTGTTAACCCGTACAGCCCTCCGGTTAACTCCGTTCCACTTAACCGAATAGGTACCGGTACCTTTAATTTCATCAACCAGAACTTTGATTAATTGCCCGCTTAAATTGTATATTTTTAGACTTACCAGCTGTGGATTGGCTGCCGCGATCGTATACTCTATCGTCGTTTCCGGATTAAACGGATTGGGATAATTCTGTTTCAGAAAATATTCTAACAGCATGTTTCCCTGGCGGGCAACACTGACTGCTGTACCCTGCGGTACAATTTCTTCAACTGTACTTACCGCATAGGATAAGGAATCCAGACCACCCAGTACATACAGTCCACCGGCATATTCCACAGTCGCCATCCAGTGACGCTTACTGCTGAGCCGGGTATTGGATTGCACCCAGGTATTACTGGGTACATCGTATACGACCGCACTTTGATAAGTGGCGCCATGCTCACCACTCGTATTACCTCCAACACAATAGATAGAGTCATTAATTACTCCCATAGCACAACCACCGACCGGATAGGGAGAATCAGCCAGGCGGGTCCATTGATCGGATCCCGGCGTATATTTATAGAAGGCGGTATCAGTATATCCGATAATATAGAGTTCATTCTTATAGAGAACCGAACTGAGATCCCAGTTTGCCGTGGTTCCATTGTTAGTTTTCGTTTCCCAGCTGTTCAGCCCAATATTATAGGCATAGGTATTCCCATATGAATCAAACAAATAAATAAAACCGTTATAATACGAGGAGGTAACTCCCCAGGTCTGAGTATTCGGACTTGCTGCCAGGTAGGTCCATTCACCGCTGGTCAGGTTATATTTGCGGGTGTAGTTAGCACCACTGGGCCAACCACCGATCAGAAAGACTTCATTGCCCAACAAAATCGATTTTGGATCCCACATATTATTATCCGGGATACTATCATGGTAACTCCAGGTGAAACCATCATATTTATAAACGCGTGGATAACAAATGCTGCCGGACCAGTTATTAGAACCGCCAAAATGATAAATCTGATTATTCCAGACCACGGCTGTACCAGCACCCATCGGGATCGGTAAATCGGGAATCTGTTGAGCGAAAGCAGGCAACACCAGAGTTATCAATAAAAACAAATAGAGATATCCAATAATAATCCTTTTCATATTACTCCCTTCGTTATGATGAAAAATAGATGTTTAATTTTAATAACCAGTAACACTTTTTATTCACGTCTTTCTTCCTCCGGAGGTTGTCTCCGGTCTTCTCCGCTGCGACGATCCCGGTTATATTTATCCCACATATATGTCATATATTTATGTTTGTAGATGTCGAGTAATTTATCCAGCAGGTCACCCATGCCGTTCTGAGATTTTAAGCTTATATGAACATCGGTAATAGTTTCTAAAACCGTATCATCATCGGCCAATACTTGAATTTTCATATTTTTCCCTCTGAATAATTTCATCATCCTTGCCCTGTAGAGGTTAGCTAATAGTTCTGAATGAAATATAACAGATATGCCTGAAGAATAAAACACATAAATGGTCTCATACCAATAGTCAGGAATTCTTAGTACCTAAGTTCCTTAGTCCCTTAGTACCTTAGCACCTTTATTCTTAAGTTGATCGAAAGCTGAAAATTACTTTTGCCGTAGATAAAAGCATTAATCCGGTTTTTTATCGCTATCCACCTTACAGATAATGGCAGTGATGTCATCCTCCTGCGGTTGGTTCTGTGTGAAGTGACGCACTGCCTGATAAAGGTGTTCTAAAACAGTTTGCGCACTTGCCTGCTGTAGTCACCGCACCACTTCGAGAACACGATTAAAACCAAATTCCTGTCTATCCAGCGCGTGGGCCTCAATAATTCCATCGCTGATCAGAATTAAAGTATCCTGATGATTCAGCGGTATCGGTTCACTCTTGCTATATATTTCGCGGGTATCATGTCCCAGCGGAAGGCTCTTACTGTATAGTATGTGGCAGATTTCGGCGGAGTTGTTCAGCAGATAAGCAGGTACATGTCCGGCACCAGCAAATTCGATCATTTTTTTCCGGGGGTCCAGACGAATCAGCATCATCGTTACGTAGTGAGAATCATCCAGGTGTGAGTTCAATTCACGGTTAAGCCAACCTAAAACAGTCCCCGGATCCGATTCAATCCTGGCAAAGGCATGCAGAAAAGCCCGCACTTCAGCCATGATCAGAGCCGAACCAATACCATGACCACACACATCCCCGACCACCATCCAGACATAATCATCATGAGTTTTGATAAAATCAAAATAATCGCCACCGGTCTCCACAGCAGGATAGGCCTTACCGGCGATATCAAATCCGGTTACTGATATTTTATGCTGATAAAAACGTTGTTGCAGTTCACGAGCCAGACGCAATTGCATATCCTGTTCATGCTTTTTTTTCAACTCGGTGATATCTTTAATTACAGAGACAAAATTGGTGATTATGCCACCGGTATCTTTCATCGGTGTAATGGTCTGTTGACACCAGATAAGTTCCCCATTCTTTTTCTGGTTGACGATCGTATCCTTAAAAGGATTTCCACTCAGAATAATATCCCATAAATTTTCGTAGAAGGCTTCATCCTGTAAACCGGATCTTAGTATTTTCGGTGTCTGGCCATATACCTCTTCACGGCGATAACCGGTCATAACCTCAAAAGCAGGATTTACATATTCAATGACTCCCTGCGTATCGGTGATAATTACACCATCAGCTGTTTGTTCAACGGCACTGACCAGTTTTTTTAAGGAGATTTCTGTTTTGCGCCGTTCAGTAACATCTGCGGTATGAACCAAAATCAGATCGGGAGGTATACTAACATAGGTTACATCCAATTCCTTTAAATCAGCGGTACCCGGCATACAATAACTCAATTCACGATTTAAAATAATCTTTTCCTGAAAGCAGCGTTTAAAATTAGCCTGAACCTCCGGCAAATCAGGGTACATTTTGCCCAGGGTAGAGCCAATAAATTTTTCAATCTCACCACGCGTAAAAACATCCGCCGCATCATTATAATCGATTAAAATAAAATCATCCAGCTGTCGCTGCCAGACATAAGTGGGAATCGGGAATCCTGTGAACTGCAATTTAAATCTTCGTTCACTCTGACGTAACGTCTGTTCTGACTTGATTATCTGGGTGATATCGCGGATGACCACAATCCCACCCTTGATGTTTGGTGTTTCATATCTTAAGGGACTGGCAGTTACACTAATAAAAATCCCTTCCGGCCGTTGATCATTTTTTATAAATAGGACTTCATCGGTTGTCTCTTCCCCACGGATTGCACGGGCCAGGGGTAAGTCAACCGGTGAATAGGGAGTCACCTGATCAGGTAGATAACAGCCGTAGACAGTAGTCCATTCTTCAGGTCGAATATCTTTTAGACCAACGCCCAGAATTTTCTCAGCTATTGGATTGAAATAAAGGAATTTCCCTTCGTTACTGGCTACAATCACTCCTTCAGCAAGACTATCCAGGATGGAACGAAGAATGGTTTGATCAAGAATTACAGAGTTGGGATGGACCAAATATTCCTCTGGGTTATTTTTAAATTTATTTTGTGTCATTACCTTTATCAACTTATTACTGATTATTCTCAGACGATAGAATTGAATAATACAGGTGGTCAAAATTATTTTAAATTGAAGCTATTTACCAATATAAATTAATTCTATTCATAATTGAACAACCTTTTATGTCGAAATAGTGAGTGTAGTGTTATCCAATTGGGTCGTATACTGTTTTAATGGAGCGGTCGCCGGTCCACTAACCACTCCGCCGCTGGTGTCAAATTTACTGCCGTGACAAGGACAGGTAGATGTACCATTATTGGAAGCACCTAGGGTGCAGCCCTGATGAGTACACTTGCGGCTAAAGGCATGAACTTCAGTGGCACTGGCCCGGATCAATAAAATTCCCTGACTATCCAGCGAATTGGCGCCAAGAGCCAGAGTACCCCCCACATTCAATAAGGCTTGGTTAGCAGTCTGGCTGAGATCAAGGGTTAGGGGTCCAGGTTGTTGACCGGTGTTATCCGGACCGGTGGGACTGGACTTGGCACAACTTTGTATAAAAGCAGCCAGGGTCCCAGCCAAAGAAATAGATCCCACCGATATGAGGGTCGTTTGCAGAAAATCCCGTCTGGTATACGACATAGTATTCTCCCCGTTTATATCTATCTTTTTATGATAACTTATAGTTAAGAACGTACCTTTAGAGAGGTAAATTCCCATGGTCATGCATTCTCAAATGTGGTAATAATTAGCGAGGTTTAATCTATTTTCATATTATAATGAGTGCGGGCTGGTGTAGTTATACTCTACGACAGGCTTGAAATAAAAAACGCCGCGTGGTTACACGCGGCGCCGGCTTGCAAGCAAAAGTAAATTTGTTTATTCAGTTAAAGACAAATTGGTCGCCTGTGGACCCTTTTGTCCCTGAACAACTTCAAATTCAACTTTTTGACCGTCTTTCAGGGTACGGTATCCAGTGCCCTGAATGGCACTAAAGTGGACAAAGACATCTTCGCCGTTTTGCCGGTTAATGAATCCATAACCTTTCTTGGCATCAAACCACTTGATCGTGCCGACTTCGCGTTGTGACATAGTGAAACTTCTCCAAATTATTTGAAACTTGAACAATTAATTCTTCCTGGACACTCCTAATTCCGACCAGAGATCGGTTTTTGGAACACCCCGGAAAGTCGTAAATTGTAATCAATAAAAAGATACTATGCAAGAAATAAATTTTTTATTGCCCTTAGATCCGATCAAAATGATATTTCTCCATTAAAACGGTTGCCCTTCCGGAAGGCCTATGGCAAGTTTTATGACCTGTTTTTCTGGTTAAGTTCTTTACTTATTCCAGTTGCCAGGTAACAAAGTTGATCCGGACCCAAACTTCGATTATCTTTGAATTTAATCATTTACACACCGCTGCTGATTTTGATAAATCTTGTTTTATTTCAATTTTTGATTGAAAATATTATAGTATATCAATATTATTATATGAAGAATTCATATATTGAAGAGAAAGGAATTAGTATGAAAAGTTTAATTGTTATCGTCATTTTTGTTTTTGCTTTAATGCTCTGCTCCTGTGCCAAATCCGATTCTGGCAATACACAGCAGGAAACCAAGATTACAACACCTGCCGTGCAGCCGGATTCAGCCCTGGTTGATTCAGTCGTATCAGATTTGCAGCAAGCTACTGACGAACTGAAGAATGACGCTGAAGATCTCCAGAAGGCTGTTGATGATTTACTGAAATAATTCATTCAAATTAACAAAGTCAATCTGTAAATTAATGAGGGATACCATGAAACAATTTATGCAAATTTTTTTAATATTAGTGCTGGCAATATTCATAGCCGGTGCCAGATCGCTTTATGCTCAGGAAACAGATCAGACCAAACCTAAAACCGAAAAACAGGAGAAATCCAAACCGGAAAAAGTGGATCAAGAAAAGGCTAAAGAACTGAAAATGAAAAAGGAAAAACCCGAAGAAAAGATAAAAGCAGATAAAGAACGAAAAATGAAAAAAGAAGAATTCGAAAAAAAGATGAAAAAAGATGATAAAAAGCATCATGCCGATCAAGAACTGAAAAAGGCTGAACGGGAAGCAGAAATGGATTCTACCAGGGCTGGACATCCTGGTGAAGGTCATGCTTATGGCAAACATAAGGGGGATTTATCTGGTCGTGAGTTTGGTCAACAACGGGCCATGGACACCAGATCTAAAAGGCAAAAGATCGAAGATGCTGAAAAAAGTATCGAAGAGAGTGAAAAATCTCTTAAGGTATCGCAAGCGAAACTCGATTCAGTTAAATCAAAATTAGAACAACAGGAAAAATCAGGAGAGATTAAAGACAAGACTGAAATAGAACGAAAGAGGGCTAAGATAAAAACTGCCCAGGAAAAAATTAAAGCCATGGAAGAGCGGATCAAACGTGGACGGGAAACCGTGGCCAAAGAGAAAATAGAAATAGACAAATAAATAAAGGGGGCACCGCAGTGCCCCTTTTTTTTTGTACTAAAAAGCAAAATCGAGGGCAACTAGA
>CAYSHN010000205.1:0-6521 GCA_964430815.1 uncultured Calditrichota bacterium
GGATCTATATACTGTTCTGGGGCATAGTCTGATCCCCAGAAGCCATTATGGATAGATTGAACACTCCAGTAAATCTTTTCTACTTTTACATTTTTGATAATCCAGCTGGTGTTTTTATCCACATTTCCAAATTGAGGTTTTAACAATTTACCCGTACTTATCTCAGCCATTGAGGAAACAATATCCTGCAGTCCTGATTCCGAACCGACCCGAATATTGTAACTCAAGGCATCCTGTCTGGTCTCATTGTCGGTTGCTTTATTCCAGCTGAATATCAGATCCCCTCCGTTCCAACGGGCCTTAAGGTTTTCCGGATAGCCAGGCGCTTGATTTCCTCTTTCAATATCATTACGATACAAATAAGCTACCGGACCTGTCTTATAATCAATTCCTGTGATAAAGAAATCCAAATCATTGTCATTATCATAGTCACCCCAGGCAATTGAACTGCAGTCGACATCCGGTAATTCGATACCTATATCCACCATACATCCATAATAATTATTATAGATCTTTGATAGCCAGGTCGAATCAACTTCATTGTAAGCCGCCAGAATAACATCCAGATCACCATCGTTATCATAATCTCCCCATTCCACGGTACTGCTTCTTTCCATGGGCAGGCCGGCCTGAATATCATAATAGCTGCCCTTATCGTTACGATAAATTTTGGTAATCGCACCTTCATCCGCTAAACCGGAAATCAGTATATCGAGATCCCCGTCATCGTCATAATCTCCGAAAGTGGCAGAACTGTAGGTAACCCCTGCTAAAGGTATATAAGTGTCTGTGAATTCGCCATCATCATTGCGATAAATTTTAGTTACATTTCCTTCAGATGAATATCCGGATAACAATATATCCGGATCACCATCATTATCATAATCACCCCACTCTACGGATCCATCTATTACCCCGACCAATTCTGCGTTAACATCTGTAAAAATCGTGCTATCGTTGCGATAAATCTTGGTTACCATTCCATCGTATTGCACGAAACCTGCCAGCAGTATATCTAAATCACCGTCGTTATCGTAATCACCCCAATCACTAAAACAACCCGAAAGATCTGCCAGATTTATATCCGACTTTACAAACGTTCCACCATTGTTTTTATAAACGTCACTGATAAATTCAATGGGCGAAATAGAGGTATATCCTGACATTAAAATATCCAGATCACCGTCGTTATCGTAATCACCATAAATGACAGTACCCAGGCATAAAGGTGGCAACAGTGTATCAACCTCGGCAAATACTCCATCGTTGTTACGCAGAATTGTAGTTTTGGGTTCAGCTTCATAATCATACTGACCACAATAAACAAGATCCGGATCCCCATCAAAATCATAATCGCCCCATTCGGCACATCCTTCAAATAGCCCTTCAAAATGTTGTTCCACCTGGACGAAAGGTACCAGCTGGTCAAGGTTTATTACATATAAAGTAAAGGAAGTGTCGGCAGATCCACCCCGCCGGTCGTCTGCCGTAACCGTTACAATAGTTTCACCAATATTTTGTGGCACTACCATGATCTCCGGTCCATTAACCGTAACCTGCGCGATCAAGGTATCCGCCATAGTAACAGAAAACTGCAAAACGTCTTCATCGGGATCGGTGAATATCATCGGCTCTGCCATTAAATTGCGGGCAAAGGTATCCCGACCTAAAACCAACGCCCGGTTTGTAATATCATGTACTGCTACCGGCGGATGATTTACAGAATCATAAAGAACCGTAAACATCTGCTCTGTAGCAAAAGCTGAAGATTTAAAGCTGCGATCGATCGTTTGAACACTCCAATAATATGTACCTTCGGGCAGATTTAATAATTTATACCCCTTTTTATAACCCGCATTTCCGATTTGTGGCAGTAAACGTTTCCCGGTCGTTAAATTGGACATGGGGGATACAATATCGATTCCCCCGGAAACAGTTCCAACCCAGAAATTATATGAATAGATTGAGCGAGTAGTATCACTGCCGGTAGGTTCCTGCCACAAGAATTCTACATCACCATTATTTGCATTAGTTGTAATATTTACCGGAGGTGCAGGATTTGGTTGAT
This sequence comes from uncultured Calditrichota bacterium, assembly GCA_964430815.1. Lineage (GTDB taxonomy): Bacteria > Calditrichota > Calditrichia > JAJRVZ01 > JAJRVZ01 > CAVZSQ01. The sequence continues at coordinate 2,069 of CAYSHN010000205.1, forward strand.
GATTGTCCAGATCATTTCGATAAAGTTTCGAGATACCCGAACCAGCTAAAAACAGGTCCAGATCACCATCCTTATCATAATCCCCGAAGATTACGGTTCCAGCACTAATTCCGGGGAGGACAACGTCCAATTCAATAAATGAAAAACCTGTATTGCGATAAATGCCTGTATATGACTCAAATATATCGGTGGATCCACAGAATACCAGGTCGGATACATTATCATCATTCACATCACCCCAGCATTCTGTCCCACTCAAAACATTTTTTAAACCAGTACTTAACTTTGAAAATATTCCATCTGTATTTTTGTAGATATTTGTGACTCTTGGCATGTCCTGGCTACTGCCAGAAATAAAAAGATCAAGATCACCATCGTTATCGAAATCATCCCACGCTCCAAAACTATCACGTAAGTCCGGTAGAGTATTCGCTACTGAGTCAAATATTGTATTCGTATTTTTATATAATTCAGTCGCCGTAAAACCAAATTCATTTTCACCTGTAATAAAAATATCCAGATCATCGTCCGTATCAAAATCTACCCAATTACAATTACCGAGGAAGTTACCGGGTAATCCGGCCGAAATATCACTGAAAGCAGTATGCCGATCATTGCGATAAACCAGAGTGAAAATTCCCTGAGGTAAGGATGCTCCACAGGCCAGAATATCCAAATCCCCGTCCTGATCGTAATCGCCCCAAGTGGCAGAACCGCGTTCAAGAGATTTTAGATTAATACCGCTATCCGTAAAACTTCCTGAATCATTGTTAAATATTTTCAGTTTTCCTGCACTACTATTTGTAAATCCCAGCAATAAAATATCCAGATCACCATCGTTATCATAATCACCCCAGGCCACCGAGCCACCACCAACATTTGTTAATAGTATGTCGGTAGCAATAAAATTACCCCCCTCATTTCGGTACACACATGAGTAATACTTACCCAAGGCCTGCGAACTATCACCAACTACGACTAAATCGAGATCATCATCGTTATCATAATCACCCCACGCCGCAGCGGCAGCTGTTACACCTTTAATCTCCACTGGAATCTCTGTAAAACTTTGAGCACTCAGTACGCTGAATAATGATACTAATATGATAAAACAGATTGGACAATAAAAAAGAAACCTTTTAAAGAATGAATTGATCTTTGGGAAGTAAAGCATATTCACATCTCTCCCTTTTAGACCCAATATATCAAATATCAAAAGATAACTTTTATCAACGCCTGTTATACTACAGTGACTGAGTTACGATTTCTAGTTATAATCTATTTGTTTAAAATTAAAATATCAATTGTATATATCAATTTGAAAAAATGGCAGAAGACTTTTTATCATGGAATGGATATCCTGGTCAGCAGAAGCAAAACAAATCCTGATCAACATAGCTCAATACCTTTTAAATCCCTGATCGCAAAGCATCAGTAATGTTTTTCATTCGCCATAAACTTGCTGGACATATTTTCTGAACCAGGGTGGCCGTTCGAGGACGACATAAATAAGTACCAAACAGGTAATAGGAATGGGAATAATAGCATCAATGATGGCCAGAAAGATCAGGGAAAATAATAGTTTTGTATTGAATTTCATTGTGTGATTTTCTCTATTTTAAGTATTTATTATTTTACTATTTCCACTTTATCAGGTTGATTCGGAACCAGGCACAAAAATTCGAAATTTTCTCCACCTTCTGTTTTGTACCAGTGTGGTACATTAACGGGAATATAGACCACATCATTTTTTTGTACATGATAAATTTCTTCGCCAATTCCGACAGTTGCTCTTCCGTTCAATATATATTGTTCATGTTCAACAGTATTGGTATGTCTCGGCATTTCTCCACCAGTCTCAATCACAAAGCGTCGCATGGCAAAATGAGGAGCTTCATGCGTACCAATCAGAATTTGACGGTAGACCTTCTTACCCGTTTCCATTTTTTCAAGAGGCACACTGCCTAGATGTTTTACTGGCATAGTGATTCTCCTTTTTAAACTATTTTGTACGCTCCACTACCACTGCCGTTCCATAGCATAAAACTTCCGTCACACTACTCATCAGTTCGGTCGCATCATAACGTACACCGATTACTGCATTGGCACCTATTTCCAGGGCGTGATTAATCATAGCCTCAAAAGCATCCTCCCGTGTTTTCTCACATAACTCGGTAAAGAGAGTTATATTTCCACCGACCAATGTATGCAAAGCACCGCCGATGGTTCCAAACAAGGAACGGGAGCGAACTATAATGCCCCGCACCACCCCTAACTGTTTGACCACCCGGTAACCTTCCAGGTTGAAGGTGGTGGTAGTTAAAGCGGGGTCCAGCAGGAATTGTTCCCTGTTGGCAGTTACTTTTTCACTTTCGGTCATAGCAGTATAACATTGTTTACAGATGGACTTGGTTTGGAAATAATAAGCAGAGGGATATTCCCTGCCACACTTTTTGCACTGCATAATCGTCTCCTATTACATAACTTTTAAAGTTGGCTGCTGCCAGGCCGCGAGGGCTTTACGCAAGGTATCACGGGAAATTTCAGCACATTCATACTTGCGTTGAGGAATACTCTCTAAATAATCAATGATATCTTTAGCTTCGATCTGCTTTGCTTTATCCAGGGTCACACCTTTGACCAATTCGGTAAGAGCTGAGGCACACACTTGTAATCCGGCACAGCCAATGTATTCAAACTGAGCCTCGCTGATGATATCCTGATTAATTTTCAAGAACAGGAAAAGAATGTCACCGCAGGCCCCCTGATGCTGTTCACTGACTGAAGCATCTTCCAGCTTACCCATATTTAAATTCTGATCCAAAATCGATATGGCTTTCTCAGAAAAGCCCATGTTCTTTAATAACTGTTCACGAACTGGATCCATAAATTACTCCTGGTGAAATAAAAGATTGGCGGGTATTTCCTGTTTTTTTACTCCCGGGCCATCATAAAAAACTTCTAAACCCTGATCACCCGACTTCTCAAAAAAGATTAGATTGATTGGATGAAGACCTTTTTGCAGGGCAATCTGGCCGCTCCGTTCCTGCATACCATGTAAACCATCATTTTCGACAACCAGTTTGTCAACCAGATACAGTTTGCTTCCGTCATCCGATCTGGTGTAAAAAGTATAAATACCATCCCGAGTAACTTTTATGTAACCTGAAAATCTGAAGCCGATTAAATCGTCTCTCTGTCTAAAACTAAGATCAAATCGGTTTGCCACTCCAGTTTGCACTATGGTCAAGGTATCAAAATCGGGTAATTGATCCCATTGTCCTTCAAAATATTGATATACTATTCCAGTGGACATTGATTTCTCCGGGCTGACAGCGGGTATTGGAGAGACTTTTTCAAATCTTGCTTCAATAGTGGCACTACCCTGTTCTTTTTTCCCAAATGAGCGTGCTTTCAGGATGGTAGTTGTGTCAATTTTAATAGGACCGCCGTATACCATAGCTGCGGAATTCGGTTCACTTCCATCCAGGGTATACCGTATCAGTTCCCCTTTGCGGTTTGTGACTGTAATTTCCATATTGGTTAAAAATAATGATGAAGAAGGCCGGATCTTTGGAGGGGATATCATTTTGTCACTATTGAACGCTGTTGCATCTTTCTCATTCAATTTGACCAATTTCCGGTCGTAGGTCATTAGACCGTTAGTCTCTGTCTCGACATCCGTAATTTGAGTATAAACAGCTGCGCTTAAACCAGGTTTTTCTTTTAACATCCATACTTCATCCAATAATCGCTCATAACGGTCCCGCAGAGCTCCGAAATTTACCATGTTCTGATAACCCCAATGTTCGGTAGTCCAGGTATGTCCGGGTACTGGCAAACCCAGACCCCCAAATTCACCCAAAACAGCTGCCCGTTTTTGTTCCGGTTTTGGCGCGTCGGGTCCAGGATAAACATGGATGTCCACTATATCGCCAGCTTTCATATCCGTCCAACCGCTGGCGTTGTTTACCATTCTCGACCTATCTATTTCATGCACCAAGGCAGTTAACTGTTCGGTATCATATTGACCCCATCCTTCATTAAAAACCACCCACATGATAACAGCAGGATGGTTGTATAATTCTGTTATCATCTCCTTTAATTCGAGCTTGAATTGTTGCCTGGATTTTTCGGTTCCCTTTTGTTCAAGGTCTCCCGGATGAAAACTGGGCATATCCTGCCAGACCAGCATTCCCAATTTGTCACACCAATAATACCAGCGCTGCGGTTCAATCTTAACATGTTTACGCAGCAGATTAAAGCCTAGTTTTTTAGCCTGTTCAATGTCATAGCGGAGTGCGGCATCAGTTGGAGCCGTATATAAACCGTCTGGCCAGAATCCTTGATCCAGCATGCCTATCTGAAACTGGAATTCATCATTCAACAGAATCCGGGTGACGTTATTTTCATCCTGGCCGATACTGATTTTGCGCAGTCCAAAGTATGAATC
>CAYSHN010000206.1:0-6518 GCA_964430815.1 uncultured Calditrichota bacterium
GAGCCAGGATCAGATCCAGATCATGGATCATCAGGTCCAGGATCACGGCCACATCGGTACCACGTAGATTGAAGGACGCCAGGCGATGGGATTCAATAAATAAAGGATCAATATCCACATCGGCCAGTGCCAGCACCGCAGGATTAAACCGTTCAATATGCCCTACTTGCAAGACCTTGCCCTTTTCCCTGGCTAAAGTAATAATCTGCTCGGCTTCACTTTCAGCAGCACAGATAGGTTTTTCAATGAACAGGTGACAATTATGCTTAAGTGCCAGCATGGCTGTTTCAAAATGCGCGGAAGTTGGTGTTACAATACTTACAGCATCTACCTGTTCCAGTAACTTTTCTCTCTCGTTAAATACAGCCAGATTTAATTCGGCACCAACTCTCTCTGCCGTTGGTTGATCCAAATCGTGTACACCGATCACTTCGGCCAGATCAATTTCTTTTAGCAGGGCTGCATGTACTTTTCCCAGATGACCCACACCCAATATACCAACTTTGACTTTATTCATGTTTACTTTCCTCAAAATCTTCTATAGCCGACAATTTATAATTTTCATCTTTGTTTTCATCTACAAAAGTTAGTTTTTTCTTTAAGGTGCGGTAATACCAGATTTCATATGGTTTACCCTTAACTGAATAACGATAAGTTTCGACACTGTCAGGTATACCCTGAGACAGGAGTGCATATCCCCGGTCGGTTTGCCACCCTTCGCTGAAACGCAAACTGTATCTGGAATTTGCCAAATCCACTCGACGGTAAAATTCGTATTGGATTTCATTCAGAGGAGTACCTGGCGTTGGATCTTTGTCATGCCAGTAATCTTCAAACCACTTTTTTTTATATTCAGTAGACAAATCTTCAAGCCTGTCCCACTCTGCTGCAGGTATAATCGATTCAAGCGGCCGCCAAGCCAGACCAAATTCATACAGGTATACCGGCTTTTCATACCAGATCACCAGAAATTCTTCCTGTAACTGAATCGACCTTTTCCCTGACCTGATTATGTAACGCAGCAAATGCCGGCCTTCTTTCAGGATATTTTTATCTATCCATTCCCTGAAAACAGATATTACCGTTTTGGGAAATATATGATAGGTTTGTGTTTTAATAAGCACTTCCTCTGTACCCGGTTGTGCTACCAGTTGCGAAACGATTAAAATAGAATCCGGATTACTCTGGCCTATATAAAAATTAGCTAAAACTGGTTGATCAAATTCGATGATTGCTGGTAATTGATCCCCGATATGGATCTCAGCACTCAAACTATCATTTGCTGAAAGTAATTTTATTTCTGAAACGGTAATTGAATTTCCATACAGATTTGGGATGGTCAATTTAGTTTTTGAAATTGAAATCCGGCGCGTTGCCTGATCGGTGAGTTCCAGATAAAACAGATAACTCCCCGCTGACAGTGGTAACTTAAATACCTTATCATCGATATGAAATATCTGGGGGGAATTGGTTTTTTCAAAGTCTGATTCCGTTACAGACTCTTTCCAATTGGTTGAAAAAGCCGGGGTGGCAGTTTCATTTTCCTTGATTTGCACAGATACATCATAATTGGCCTGATAATTATTGTCTACCCTGGTAAACTGCAACATATCATATTGAACATTTAACCGAATACACAGCATAGGCTGCCAATCATCTTCTGAATATTTCAGACAGGGATCACAATACAGTTGTGGTTTAATATCAATTTCAAATCCATAACGGGTATGCCGACGGCCAATATCCTGACCAAAAAATGATTTGCTCATCAGGAATAAAATCAACAGATACATCACTCGTCGCATATCCACTCCCTTTTAAAAAATTTAACCAGAATACCTTATCAATGCAAGGATTGAAACCAGGCCTGTCGATTGATAATTAAGCAGATAAATACCGGAATCAAAATTGTTGCCATAATCGGAGAGATCCGCTTTTACTATTCTATTTAATTTTTTGAATATTATCCGGAACTTCGGCAGAATTGCTCTTTTAATATCTGATAGGTCGGATCATCTATATAATGATAAAGAAATAATTTTTCAACAATCCAGCAACAGCGCCAATATAACCAGCGACTGTTTCCATCAGCGCGAATACTAAGCGGTCTGGGTATGACTGCGGTAAGCCGGATCATCTGCTCCAGGCTCAATTCGGAAACCGATTTAGCAAAGTAATACTGTGCAGCAGATTCCACACCAAAAATACCATGGCCAAATTCAATTACATTCAGATACAAATGATAAATCCTGTTTTTCGATAATCGCTTTTCCAACCGGCGAGTGATCAGGTACTCTTTGATTTTCCGGAAAACCGATTTTTGAGTGGAAAGATAAAGGTTTTTTGCCAACTGTTGTGTAATGGTACTGCCACCCCGGGAATATTCACCGGTCTGCCAGTTTTTTTTCAATGCTTCCTTTAGTTCTTCAAAGTCAACACCTTCATGTTCAAAGAAATTGGAATCTTCACTGATGCGGATTATCTTTTTTAACATATCTGGAATAGCGGAGTAGGCGATCCACTTTTGTTTAATTACAAATTTTACCCCTTTTTCTTTGGCTTCCAGGCGTCTTTGCTCTATCAGTGCTGTAGTTTGCGGATTATTCTTTTCCAAATCAGCTGGATCCGGTAGGGTTAGCACCACCCATAATATATAGATCACAATCAGACCGATAGCCACCAGAAGGCCGTCTAGTATCCAATTTTTAATAGAACGTTTTCTCATTAGCTGTTCTTATCTAATTCTGATCGCTGTTGGAATTTATTGCGGGAAAAGTTCGGCTGCATACGGAAAAATACTAAAAATCCCACCGGTGTGCACAAATAGAATATTTTTTGATTGGATTAATCCTTTTCCCAGAAGAGTACGCATACCTAAAATTGCCTTGGCGGTATAGACTGGGTCCAGAATGATGCCTTCCTGCCGAGCAAATTCTTTGATCACCAAGATCTCAGGTTGGTCAAGCGCGCCATACCCCCTACCGACAAATCCATCGAATACTTTTATTTCGTCATCAGGATAAGAGAATCCGTAACCATAATAATCTTTAAAATTCCTGATAATCCCCATTATTTTTTGGCGACAAAAGTCGGCATCATTGCAAACATTGATTGACAGGATCTGTAACGGGCTGTCAAATAATAATTTGCCGAGTAGCAGTCCGGCATGGGTTCCACCTGACCCGGTAGCCACTAAGATCGTATCGATCGGTATTGCTTGATCCCGTATCTGGGTTATAATTTCTGAAAAACATTGGATGTATCCCCAGACACCGAGACGATTTGATCCGCCTTCCGGAATACAGTAACCCCTTTTCCCCTGCACTTTCAGGTCAGCTGCCCGGTCCGCCATCACTGAATCGATTTGTTCATAATCCTGAGCAGTGACCGGGATGATATCCGCTTGCAGCAGTTTATTCAGTAACAGATTTCCATCAGGGATCTCCTGTCGTCGGAGATCTTTAAGAAATAGAACCGGCTTCAAGCCAAGTTGGCTGGCCATGAAGGCAGTCGTACGACAATGATTTGATTGAACACTTCCACAGGTCAGTATATGGGAAGCTTTATATTGAATAGCATCATTCAACAGGAATTCTAATTTCCTCACTTTATTGCCACTAACTTCCAAACCAGTCAGATCATCGCGTTTAATCCAGATCGAAATATCGGAATTTTTTAACCAAATGGATTTAAGCGGCAAGATAGGGGTCGGTAAATTTGATATTCTTATAGATTTAGGAAAAGATATATTCATTTAGTATTTCTGAATAAAGACTCTACACTTAGTCGAACTGTACACTAAATTTTAACGCCCATCAGGTCAAATAGTTTTTGCTTCTGGACTCGAATCTTAGTATTCCACTATGTTGATCACTTGATTAATTGCCTGCTTGATTCAAGCCTTCATCGATCCAGATTTTAACACCATTGCAATTATTGGTATTGAGATAAGGTCCATCTAAAGGCATGCGCGGCTTGTCTAAATATGCTGCCAGGAGAATTCTATACAGAGCGCTATTTCCCCCATTTCCATCTATGACCAATGGTATATTACCAGTGACATAATGATTAATTATAGCATAATAATATGTAAGGTCCAATCCGCCGGCCGGATCGGTACTGGAGTGGCAACCGCTTTGACTGGCGCATTTAGCCACAAACATTGGTCTGATATGATCAATATATGTTAAATTACTGTCCGGCAAAATGAAGACCTGATCTTCAGGATTAGTACCTGTATCCTTACAGGCACCGATAACCGCCAGAATAATTACTGAAAATGAAATCAACAAACAGTACTTTTTCACGAGCTGTCCCCTCCTTGAAAATGGATCAGATCATCGAGTATATTACTTGTTTATGCTTGATAAATCTGATCAATTTTATTATTTTAAAATTAAAATTGCAATTATAAACCCATAAATTCAACCCATCCATGGATTTACCAAAGGAGATCAATGGGCGAGAAGGATGCAGCACGGATTTTGGTCGTTGAAGATCATGCAGAAATGCTGCAGGTCTTGAAGAAATTTCTGAGTGAACGTGGATTTGAGATTATTGAAGCGGAATCGGGAGAAATCGCCTTAGGACTTATTAATAAAACCCATCCTGATATTATCCTGTTAGACGTCATGTTACCTGGTATTTCTGGTATTGAGGTTACCAGGCAGGTACGCACCAATGGATTTACTGATAATTATATTCCTATCATCATGTTAACTGCCAAGAGTGAAATCAAAGATGTGATTAGTGGACTGGAGGTTGGTGCTGATGATTATATTATTAAACCATTCAGTTTTGATGAATTGATTGCCCGGGTAAACTCCGCAATCCGTATTAAACGGCTTAACGATAATTTACGTTTAAAAACTGTTGAACTGGAGAATGCCAATCAGAAAATTTACCAATTGAATCAGGCTTTAATCGAAAAGAATAAAGAATTACGGAAAAAAATCTACGATTTACGTAATATTTTTGATATTTCCCTGGAATTACATTCTATACTGGATGTAGATAGATTAATCAATTCAACCCTGCTATCACTGATTGGTAAATTTAGTTGTAAAAGTGCCGTTTTTTTTCTATCTGCCAAAAGACATGAACACCGTTTAGCCGTGATCAATTCGAAAGGCTTATATAAATCAGAAACTGAAAATATGGTGATCCAGAAAAGCGATCCTTTGTTAACATACCTGGCCGATCACCCCAATCCCCATCTAATAAAGGATCTCCCGGTACCGATTAATAAATCAGTAGGCGTTCAGGCCCTGCAAAAAATTAATATTGAACTGATATCGCCTATTTCCTCTATTCATCAGGGGCAGAAGGCCTTGATTGGTTTGGGGCCACGGGTCAACAATAATCCTTATACTGATAATGAATTAGAATTATTGATGACCGTTAATAATATCGTATCCATTGCGCTCTCCAACGCCGCCCTGTATGATGAAGTCACGGAACTCTCCTATACCGACGGTATGACCGACCTGCATAATTACCGCTATTTTGAAATGCGTTTACGTGAAGAAGTTTTGCGGCATGCTCGTACCAAACAAGACGTATCTTTGATTATCATGGATGTAGATTTTTTTAAAAATTACAATGATACCTTGGGTCACCAGGCCGGCGATATTGTACTTAAGAAATTAGGTCATATTCTGAAAGAAACAGTTCGTGAAAACGATATTGTCGCCCGGTATGGTGGTGAAGAATTTGCCGTCATACTTCCGGGAGTGAGTAAAGAGGGAGTAATCATACTGGCCGAAAGGTTACGTGCTCGGGTGGAAGAAACAGATTTTCCCAATGAAGAGGTTCAACCCTCCGGCAGTTTGACCATTAGTGTGGGTACGGCTTCTCTGCCCTATGACGCCCAGGATAGTTCAAACTTAATCTACAAAGCAGATACCGCGCTGTATACTGCAAAACGCACCGGTCGCAATCGTGTGGTTCAATATAATACCGATTTAAAATAGGCCAATGAAAATAGGTATAACTTGTTATCCGACCTACGGGGGCAGTGGAGGAGTGGCCACCGAGCTTGGTAAACACCTGGCCTTGCTTGGTGAAGAAGTACATTTTATTACATATGCTCTACCCTATCGCTTAAGTGGTTTTATCTCCAATATATATTTTCACGAAGTTGAAGTTTTACAATATCCCCTGTTCCAGTATCCACCCTATTCTCTCTCACTGGCTTCCAAAATGGTAGAAATCGCTGAGCATTATCATCTTGATCTGTTGCATGTTCATTATGCTATTCCACATGCCACCAGTGCTTACCTGGCGCAGCAGATGATAGCCAGCCGTAATTTAAAGTACATAACCACCCTGCACGGAACGGATATTACCTTGATTGGCAGTAATCCTTCCTATTTTAATATCACCAAGTTCAGCATCGAAAATAGCAACGGTATAACGGCTGTATCACACTATTTAAAAAAAGAGACTGAAAATGTTTTTAAGCTGAAAAAAAATATTGAAGTAATGATAATGTTGGTAGATCTTTCACCCGGAGATTA
>CAYSHN010000207.1:0-6516 GCA_964430815.1 uncultured Calditrichota bacterium
CGCTGACCAAAACGGGTGGCATTCTCAAATTTAGCTACAGCTAGTTTTTTCTTTGCACCGATATAACTGGAGGTCTGATAATTCCGTACTACCTGCTCTTGCGGAGTTTTTACCTCCTGACGTGTAGTTGTACAGGCTATCCCAATGATGCAAAATATATAAACAACGGTCCTCCTCATAAATGCACTCCTTATTTTAGTGGAAATTCCAGGACTTACCCCTTCAATCCCCCGATTTTAACCTTTGGTCAATAATACGACTGAATTAAGGAACTAATGCTATAATGAGGTAACTTATTCAGCAATGAAGCATTGCTATTGTTAATCTAATAAAAAATGAATCAGAACGCGCATATTTTTTTAATAAATTTCGTCATATTTTGTAAGAGCTATTGTTATATTTGTTGATATGGAATCGAATCTTATAAGCAGATTAAAAGCAGGAGATACGCGGTCATTTACAGAACTGGTTGAAGCATATCAGGAACGGGTTATTAATATCTGTTATGCTTTTACTCACGACCGTCAGGATGCAGAAGATGTAGCTCAGGAAGTTTTTATCGAGATTTTTCATTCAATTCATGATTTCCGCGGGGAAGCCAAATTGAGTACCTGGATAAACCGGATTGCTATTAACCGGTCCCTAGATCTGCTGCGAAAGAAAAAACGCAAGAAACGAACGGTCCAGTTGCGCAGTCTTTTCCTCATTGCTGGTTCTGCCGAGGAGCCACTTGCACCGGAAAATACTTTACCGGATTATAACGTTGAACAAAAAGAGCGGGCACAAATTTTGCATAATGCAGTTAAATCTTTACCCGAAAATCAGGGGATAGCTATCACCTTGAGTAAATATCAGGGCTATGACAATTCCGAGATTGCCGAAATCATGGGTATAACACTTTCCGCCGTAGTATCCCTGTTGCACCGGGCCAGAAAAAATCTTTATAGACAATTATACCGGTACTATAAAAAAAATATTTAAAGATGCGCAAGTCTCATTGTACTATTTCGTCTAATTGTAAGTAAGTAAGGATGTCAGCTATGAACAAAAAAGAAGTTATTAATCAGGAAGTACAGAAGACATTGGACTGTTTTAATCATCTGGGAAAACTATCCCCCAGTCCATACTTTTATACCCGTCTGCAGGCGAATATGAAAAGCCGGCCAGAGCAAGAAGAAACCCGGGGCAGTATATTCAGTTCCCGTTTGTGGCGTCCGGCATTCATCGGCATTATAATTGTATTAAATCTTACTACTGCTGTACTGGTTTATTTGAGTAAGAGTCAGAGTAAGGAATTTGCCAACGATACACTGACCGTATTGGCCACGGAGTATAACCTGAATCAGGATGATCGTGATTTATTGATTGATAGTAAATGAGGGCGAAATATGGATTATTTCAGTAAAAATAAAATATCGCTGTGGATCATCGTGATCCTGGTATTGTTGAATCTGTTTACTCTGTCGACGATCTGGTATAACCAATTCCGCACACCCGACAGACCTCCGCGCCAGGAAGTTGGGCACCGGCGCCAGGGTCTAAAAGTGCTGGAACAGAAACTTAACCTGACTGCCGAGCAGATCACAGTATTCGCTGACATCCGCCAGCGGCATTTTGAAAAGATGGAACCACTGCAGAAAGAAATATTTTCCTGCCGCCGGGAGTTAATGGATGAATTGTATAAAACGGAACCGGATACCGTGCGGATCAGTTCCCTGGCCAAGCGTATCGGTGAAAAGGAGATTTTGCGGGAACGGTATATTTTTGAACACTTTATGGAAATGAAATCTGCCTGTACCCCTGAACAGAAAGAAAAGTTTGAAATTCTGCTCAAGCAGCTGATGGCACCGCACGAAGACATGCCACGTCGAGGTCCCCGTGGACAAGAATTCGAACATGGTCCTGGACCGGGAACGGCTCCAGCTTTTGATGACACGGAGTTTTTTTTCCGATAGAAGATATATGTTAAAAAAGATTTATGAAGGTCTGATAAAACAAAAATGTATCAAACTAAAATAAAGGAGTAACTATGAAGCGATTAATTATTTCGACAATGTTAATTGTATTCTTTCTGGCAACGTCTTCCTGGGCCCAACAACCGAAACAGGAGATGGGTAAAATGGGACCCAGGATTGAACGAGAGGACCGGCCATGCTGCGGAATGGGGCCCAATCAGCAAGGGATGAAGGGTGGAATGGATATCCCGGATTTGACCGATGAACAGAAGGCGCAATTGGAGAAACTGCAAATTGAGTATATGAAAAGCATGCAACCGCTACGGAATGAACTGGCTGAAAAACAAGCTCAGCTGCATACGCAGTCCACAGCGCCCGAAATCAATATGTCACGATTAAATGGTCTCATCGAGGAAATTGGTAAACTTCGCACCGAAATCATGAAAGAAAAACAAAAGCATCACCAGGCCGTACGTAAAATACTTAATGAAAAACAACGCTTGATCTTTGATAGTCGACAGATGCAGCATTGTCAGATGGAAAATTAAAGTTCCAGAAATAGTTTAAAGATCAGCCACCTGCGAGGTTCTGCTAGCTTCGAAGGTGGCTTTTTTATTTATGTACCAGTTGCTGGCAGGTAAATTAGGAAGTTTAATTCTGTATAGGTTGCACTCTTTGCCTTCTAATCCTGTTTCTTTGGCGGATTAAGGCCAGCATGGCTGCCCAGATACTGAGCATAAGAGCAATGCCGATGATAAGTATTGTACCGGTGATAGTATCCTGCAAACCTGCAACCTGGGCAGCAATTGGAGTATCGGCGTGAGCCGGCGATGTGTGGTGATTAGAATAATAAGCAACTCTTGCTGCCCAGAATGCACCTAAAGTAGCAATACCGGCAGTTTGACCCAGGGTTCGTGTTATGGAAAGCAGACCGGATACCACACCCAGTCTATTATGGGGTGCAGTCCCCATGATGGCGCTGTTATTGGGTGATTGAAAGATTCCAATACCTAATCCCACCGGTAGAAATCTTAAAATATAACCCCAGGAAGTTGTGAATTCATTCAGAGTACTTACACTAGTGAATCCCAGCAGTAAAATCAGCAAACCGGCGATAGAAATCACACGGGTTCCGAAACGGTCAGAAAGTATACCGGATAGCGGACTAGTAAAACCGGCCGCCAATGGAATTATTGCCAGAAACAATCCGACCTGATGCGGCTGATAACCAAGAACGTTTTCCAGATAAAAGGGCATTAATAAGACTGTACCGGAAAGAGCGACAAAGGTTAAAAAACCGGTAAATAGATTCAAGGTAAAGCGATAATTGCGAAAAATGGTCAGATCGATCATCGGATTGGTGTTATTCAATTCCACATATAAAAATAACACAAAAGTACAAATCCAGATGATAAATAAACCGATAATGAAAGGATTTTTAAAACCGAAGTTTTGCCCGACAGTAAAGGCCAGTAATAGAGTCAAAACGCTAAAAAACAATACTGTCGCACCAACCAGATCAAATTTCTGAGTTGCGACTGCCCGGAAGTTTGGAACATAATTAATCACCATTATAATACCTAGTATACCCAGGGGGAGATTGACAAAGAAAATCCAGTGCCAGGACAGGGCATCGATCAGAATTCCACCCAGGGTGGGACCAGCAATAATGCCAATAGACACAGTACCCCCAATCGACCCAAGTGCTTTGCCTCGTTCTTTGACTGGAAAAGTCTCAGTAATAATGGCTATACCCAAAGCCGCCATCATGGCCGCTCCGATGCCTTGAAAAATGCGGAAGATAATTAACAGTTGAACGGTTTGAGCTAATCCGCATAATGCCGAACCGATGGTAAAAATAATCATCCCCGTGAGATAGATCCTTTTCTTGCCAACGGTATCTCCTAATCGTCCCATGCTCAAAATCAGAGTGGCAATGGTCAGCATATAAGCCAGCACCACCCATTGTACTATGGAGAATTTTGTATCCAGATCATGCATCAGTGTGGGAAGAACGACATTAACAATACTGCCATCGATTGTTGCCAGGAATACGCCCATGGCGACAGCAGTAAATACCAACCATTTGTGTACTACTTTAGAATCAGAAAACATATTTTTCAATAACAATCCCTTTTTGTTATTTGTAGTGAATAGACATGAAACGTTTGATGGAAAGTTTTATATTCCTGAATTTATAAATCATTGAAAAATAAAATTCAGGCGTCCTATTGCTCTGGTTTTAATCAGATTGAGTTGATAACATTTCTTCACCTTTGTTTTTCTATCGATCTTCATAAAAATAAGTACCCGTGTCAAATACCTTGACATTCTCAGTCTCGATTATTATTTTTTTTATATAAACTATAAATATCTTGGTAGCAAAAACCATTTAAGTATTATTAGTTAGATTAATTATACATCACTTTTTCATATTTATTTCTAGGATTTTACTGTACAGCAGTCCATTCAGTTACTTCTGGACAGCATAGTTTTTAGAAATTTAACTGTATAATTTTAATAAAAAAAGGGCTAAAAAGGAGGCAATGATGCGTAAGATGTTCTTTTTTATAGTATTACTTGTTTTTGCAATTTATACTTTCGGTCTGGCCCAATTCGGCGAGAATATCGATTATCAGAGCAGTACCCTGATATCTGGTGATTATTACAGAGTACAGGTAGTTGAAAATTTAGCATACGCTCTTAATGCTTACGGATTGATTATCTTTGATGTATCAAATCCTGATTCTATTAAATTGGTCGGCAGTCTGGCTACACCCGGTACAGCACGTGTACTGACCGTTGTAGGAAATTATGTTTATATTGGAGATGAGTATTATGGTTTAATCATCGCTGATGTGGAATATCCTGCTGACCCATATATTATTGGTTCGTATGGTTTTGGTGACCATTACGCACGCAGTATTTTTTTCTCTGAGAATTATATTTATCTGGCGGTCAGAAGTCAGGGATTATATGTTTTTAATGTACAGGATCCTTCTAATCCACAAGTGGCTGGAATCTATAGTGCTGGTTTGGATGTACATGGTATCTGGGTTCAAGATAGTTTGGCTTATGTGACAAATTATTGGAATGATCTTAAGGTAATCAATATTAAAGATCATCAGAATATGTATGAAATCGGATCAATACTTATTCCCGACCGGGCTGTAGACGTGTGGGTTGCAGGTGACTATGCCTATGTCTCAGCCTTGGATTCTGGTATGCGGATTATAAATATCAGTCACCCTGATAGTTTGAAGGAGATTGGTCATTTTAGTAGTAGTAGTCCTGTCTGGAATGTTTTTATTGATGACACCCTTGCCTATGTCTCGGCGGAAAATCAGGGTTTATACATTGTAGACGTTTCAGATCCAGCCAATCCGGTCAGCAGAGGTAACTGGGATGGATATGCCTGGGCAGCATGGGTGACTGCCGATCGTGCATATATTAGTGCTATGAATATGGGTTTATATGTTATTGATATTTCGGAACCAACTACTCCAATAGAAGCGGGTGCCTATCGACCTCTAAGCACGGTCTGCGGTGTTTTTAAATCAGGGTCATACACTTATGTTGTTGGTGAAAATCGGCAATTGGCAATCATCGACATCGCCGATCCCGCTAATCCCCTTATGCAATGTGATTTGTATGCCAGTGCCCGTAATACCTGGGATATTTATGTTCGGGATACCCTCGCTTTTATTGCTGCAGGTTCTGAGGGATTATGTATTATGAGTGTCTCCGATCCACATAATCCGTTCGAGATTGGATTATATAACAATATTGAAAATAGTAATACTTTTAGTCTGGATGTGCAGGGAAATTATGCCTATCTGGCCAGTACTGATTCAGGATTACGCATACTAGATATTTCTTCACCGCAAAATGCATTTGAGGTGGGATGTTATGATTCTGTGGGATTTTCGCAAGTTGATGTTGATGGTGATTTTGCCTATGCCGTTAATTCCAGTTCAGGTCTATTTATCATAAATATTACCGAGCCTGCTCATCCTTATAAGGTCGGTTCTTTTGAGCCTGGTAGTTTTGCTCAGGATATCCAAGTGAGAGGCAACTATGCTTTTGTGGTTTGTTATTCTTTATTAATGTTAAATATATCCGATCCTACCACCCCGAGGTTGATAGATGAAATGAATATTCCTGGTTTGGAAAAAGGGGTATTCCTCTCGGATAACTATGCGTACATTATATCTAATCTTGGATTGGTGTATGTATTTGATGTAGCTGATACAGCCAACATAGTACAGGCAGGTTATACCGAGACACCGGGTTTGGGGGAAAATATCTTTGTCGATAACGATTATATTTATGTGGCTGACATCTCTGATTTCAGTGTTTATCATTTTAACCGGGCTGCAGCAATTCCGAATGAAGATGGGCAGCTAGTGGAAAGAGTATCGTTAATGCAAAATTTCCCTAATCCTTTTAATCCAATTACCACTATCCAGTTTTCAATTTCTCAAGCTGCCCGGATTACACTCAAAGTCTATAACATTCTCGGAGAAGAGGTGGTGACATTGATGGATATGAATAAATTACC
>CAYSHN010000208.1:0-6458 GCA_964430815.1 uncultured Calditrichota bacterium
AAAAGGAATTTAGGCACCAGGGCACTAAGGCACTAAGAAAAAAGTACCTGAGTACCTGAGTACCTGAGTACCTTAATTCCTGGGTAAATATTGTAAAATGTCATCCCCGCGAAGGATCCAGGACCTATGCATGCAGATGGGATGCGTTGTTAATTTAGGGACATGTCGCGACCTGTCTCTACTTTAAACAACAAATATTAAATAAATAGCTTATGTAGGGACAATCCTAGGATTGTCCCTACTTTATATGGAACTCATGCTTACTAGCCACTATCTTTAGATAGTGGTGCAAATCACCAACAAAAAAAGAGGGCTTTAGCCATAAATGAAATTTCTCATCAAAGCGATCCTTTTCTGTTTGAGGCTAAAGCCTATGGATTTGGGGATTTTTTTCCACTATCTAAAGATAGTGGCTAGTGAGCAAACTATTATTTAAAAAGATTCTTGTATTTATGATAGCCAATAGTTGGGCAGACATA
Source organism: uncultured Calditrichota bacterium (assembly GCA_964430815.1). Classification (GTDB taxonomy): domain Bacteria; phylum Calditrichota; class Calditrichia; order JAJRVZ01; family JAJRVZ01; genus CAVZSQ01. The sequence goes on from CAYSHN010000208.1 coordinate 480, forward strand.
CGGCCGACAGGCAATAAACCGGGATGTATATTCCGGGTAATCTCACGTGTAGGAGAAATCTCCAGTAAGATCAAACGAAGAGAAAATGGACTAAGGGACTCATATTTTGTATACTTCCTCAAACGTATTCAGGCGACCATTGACTGCAGGATGGTCATAATTTAAAATATCCCACCCCCTGCCACCTAAATATATATTTATATTCCGTGACCGGCATAAATCGAATATCCGATTGATTTCCTGTTGTTCGCCGGCCTGATCGGAAATTACCGTACTGGCTATATAGAGTCGCTGTGGTTTAATTCGATCTAAAAGTTCATCTAACCTTAAGGCCGGGGTAATCTGGCCGCTGAAATAGGTCCGGATACATTTCAATTCCAAAATATTTTCTACCATCTTTAGAGCAATGTCGTGCAGTTCGTGGGAAAGGTTAATGCATAGTGCAACTTGATTACCGGTTTTGGCTAGATGAATTATACCTTGTAAACGGTTAATACAATCACGGATTCCTTGTGCGGCAATGTGTTCCTCAATAATAGATATCGTACCGTTCTCCCACATTTCTCCTACACGATGCAGGACCGGAGTGATCAGGTGGTCATATATATGATATAGAGGATATTGACTCAGGTACAATCCATTTAATACCTTTTGTACTTCATGACGATTACCGCCTAAAGCATTTATGTAAACATGATCGCTTAAAAAATCAAAATCACCCTTTAAAATATAATGGCTGATTTGCAGATCTGAATCACTTTCAATGGGAAAAACATGTGCTTTAGTGTTTTGTTTTTTGTGATTTTCTATAAATTTGGATAAATGGCTTAATTGAAATTTGCGATGCCCGCCATTAGTCTGGATGCATTCTAATTGGCCCCTGTCGGTCCAGCGTTTAATCGAGGAAACATTTACGCCAAGAATCCTGGCTGCTTCCTCACTATTAAGATAACTGATATTTTGGTCCATAATGTCTCCTGGATACATCAATAATCTATAGAGTCTAAAAACAAGAATCAATAAAAATAAGCGATTTGAGCGATTTTATACTTGACTTTTAATAATTAGTCCTTAAATTATATCAAAAATAACGCTCAAATCGCTCATAACTATGATGAATGAAAATAAACAGAATTGGAATAAATTAGTGTTTGTAACGATTAAAATTAGAATAATGGAGAGAAAAAGATTAATGAAACGATATAATCCTGTACTGTGGTCACTATACTTAATATGCATGCTGGTATTTTCCCTCGCTGCAGAAGATACCGGAACTATTCAGGGAAAAGTCACTGATGCCCAGACCAAGGAACCATTAATCGGTGTTAATGTTTTGGTACTGAATAGCAACCGCGGTGCTGCTACCGATACGCAGGGAAATTATTTCATTCCAAATCTGCCGTCAGGTACCTATCAGCTGGATTTTTATTACATCGGCTATCTTGACCAAAAAGTGACTGACATAATCGTCACCCAAAGTAAACCAGTCCGTCTGGATATTGAATTAGTGGAACAATTATTGGAAAACGAACAGATCACGGTGACGGCCGGTTACTTCGTTGAGGAAAAAATGACTCAACCAAGCGTCATTGGTTTATCACAGGAAGAGATACGCCGTTTTCCCGGCGGTTTTGAAGATGTGGTACGAACTGTTTCTACTTTGCCGGGTGTGGCCATCAACACAAGTGGTGGGCGCAACGATTTGCTGGTACGGGGCGGAGGACCCTCTGAAAACCTGTTTATTATAAATAATATCGAGGTTCCAAATATCAATCATTTTGGCTCCCAGGGCTCCAGCAGCGGCAGCTTGAGTTTTATCGACCTGGATTTCGTTGAAAATGTTTCATTCTCTACTGGAGGTTTTCCAGCCCGTTATGGTGACAAGATGTCCTCGACCCTTAGTTTAGACATGAGCCGTGGCCGTAAAGATAAATTCGGCACAAAATTATCCATATCGGCCAGCCAGTATGGTTTTCATGTTCAAGGGCCTGTTTTTAGCAACGGGGATTTTATATTTTCCGCCCGGCAGAGTTATCTGGATCTGATTTTTAAAGCTGCCAATCTGCCCTTTGTACCGGTTTATACCGATTTCAATTTCATCTTTCATTACGACCTCTCGCCACGGGATAACCTGTTCATCTTGGGTCTGGCCGCCTTTGATAAGGTAGATCGTGATCAAAGTACCTCAGAAAATAAGGTATTCAATGCCGGTATCCTCAGTAACAATCAGCAGCAATATATCAGCGGTATAAATTACCGTCGCCTGCTGAATAGCGGTTATCTTGATGCCACTATCAATTTTAATATATATAATTTCAATTTCGCTCAGATCGACGAGCAACAAATTCAATATTACCACAGCGCCGCAACCGAGTCGGAACTGGGATTAAAAATTCTGCGCTTCTGGGCACTATCAGACCGGATTGGACTCTACGGTGGTCTCTCCACAAAACTCGGCTCCACCTACAATACAACAGTTTTTGCTGATACTATCTATGACCGCAGTGGGAATAAAATTACACCTTCATCCTTAGGGTTAGAGCGGAATTTAAAATTGGATCAGCGCTCTTATAAACATTCTTTCTTCTCTGAGCTAGACTGTCTGGTAAATTCCAGACTTTCTTTAAACCTGGGTTTTCGTGGTGATTATTATACGTTTTTAAGTGAGCCACTATACCTTTCACCCCGGGCCTTTTTAAAATATAAATTGACCGAAAAGATGACCATAAAGACCAGTTATGGTACATATTACCAATCCCCTGCTTATGTCTGGACTGTAAATCCAGAGAATTCTGACTTACTCGCTCTAAAAAACAACATGGCAGTACTCGGTCTGGATTATCTGTTCAGGGATGATCTGCGCATGTCATTCGAATCTTACTATAAAGATTATTCCGATTTACCTACCGGCACCACACCCGGTCTGAATGACTATCTGGTAATAACCAATTCTGGTACCGGTTATGGTGGTCGTGAAGATGATTTTCAGTCCTTTGGTTATATAACTCTTAGTTCCAAAGCAACAGGACATGCTTATGGATTTGAATGGTTACTGCAAAAGAAGTATTCCACCCTGCCCTATTACGGACAGATCAGTCTTTCCTACACCAAAAGCATCTTCCGGGCGGGTAATGGCCACAGATATCCGGGTCAATATGATCAAAGATTCATATTTAATCTGGCCGGAGGATATAAATTTAATGACAAATGGGAGATCAGTTCAAAATACCGTTATTTTACCGGTATCCCGTTTACTCCCATATATAAACCGAATGAGAATCCACTTAATCCAGGATATATTCAGAACTTACCGGCTGAATATCTTACCAGGCGTCTCAGTAATCAGGGTGTTCTAGATCTGCGGGCAGACCGCTATTTTGATTTTTCCGGCTGGCGCCTGGTCTTGTTCCTGGACATTCAAAACATACTAAACGACAAAGTGCAATCAAGACCGCAATATGATTTCTGGACTGATAAAATCATCGACCGGAATGATATTGGAATTTTACCATCCATCGGCATCAGTGCTGAATTTTAAGACCAGACCGCTAAATATTTACATTATGCATACAATCACTGCGGATCAAAAACAATGATTATCATGAAACAGCAGAAAGAATAAAAATGAAAATATTAATTTCCGGTAGTCATGGTTTACTTGGATCAGGATTAATCTCCTATTTACAAACTGCCGGTCATCAACTTACCAGATTGATACGCCAGCCAGGTGATGGTATTGTATGGAATCCTGAAACGGGATACATAGATCAAAAATCCATGGAGGGTTTTGATGCTATTATACACCTGGCAGCAGAAAATATTGGTTTGGGATTATGGACCAAAAAGAAGAAAGAAAAAATAAAATCCAGCCGGATTAAGGGCACAACCCTGCTGGCTAATACAATAGCCGCGATGAACAGACCGCCATCGGTTTTTATCTCCGCTTCAGCCATCGGATTTTATGGCGACCGTGGTACGGTAATACTGGATGAAACCAGCGCGCCTGGTGACTCCTTTTTAGCCCGGGTATGCCAGGACTGGGAAAAAGCGACTCTGGCGGCCGGCAGACAAGCCGGGACCAGGGTGGTTCAAACCAGGTTCGGCCTGATTTTAAGTTCACAGGGTGGTATTCTGCGCAGGTTGAGATTGCCTTTCAAATTTGGTTTGGGGGGAAAAATGGGAGCTGGGACACAGTATCAACCATGGGTAGTTCTCGATGATGTTGTGGTAGCCATTGAGTACATTCTGTTTAACCCGGCACTGGCCGGACCTGTAAATGTGGTTGCCCCGCAGGCGGTAACTAATTATGAATTTACTGAAATACTTGGCCAGGTTTTAAGACGACCGGTTTTCTTTTCAATACCGGCTCTGCTGCTCAAGTTAATCCTGGGGGACATGGCCCGGGAATTATTACTTTCCAGTGCCCGGGTACTACCACAAAAATTAAATGACAGCGGCTTTAAGTTTAACTTTCCTTATCTTCAACCAGCTCTGCAATTCTTACTTGATTCAAAGCAGTGAGAGAGGTACAGAAGGACAAAGAGATAGAGAGACAAAGTCAGGCACAAAGTAAAAAATTACCTGAGTAATAAATTATGTATTGTCATCCCGTGCATGTCGAAGACCTGGCGCCTGCTTGACGTCAGGCAGGTCAGACAGGACCCGAGACCTGATGATATAATTATAAATACAGAATGAATTAAGGTGTGCTGATGCCGTAGGCATCAAATGTTTGTAGCAACCGAATCGACACCGCCATAAATAAAGCGACCCCGTGGGGGTCGAATGGTTTGGTAAAGGACAAAGGTTAAAGGGTAAAGAAGATGTATGTTTTTTTACCCTTTAACCTTTACCCTCTACCTATTACCCTTTAATTGCGATTCAATTTACCGAAAATCCCTTGAAGGTCATGATCTCTTGATTTTGCTTTTCAAGTTTGGATTTGATTCTGGCCTGGGCGACAATTTGTTGTAATTGTTCAATTCCCATACGTAAGCGATCAGCCGTTGAGGTCATCTCCAGAATTTGTTGCTTTTGATCCTGTGAAAATCCGGAAATACCGGCCAGGATAAAAGAGACAACCTTATGACTCAATCCCTGCACAAATTTCATATCCTGACGCTTCAGAGCTATCTCTTCAAGATTTTCCAGCAATACAACGCCCGTATGTACCAGGGTCTGTATATTCGCCTCGTCCCATTCATCCAGATCATCGATGTAACTTATTCGTGATTGGAGATAGGTTTTATCCCTGAGGATTTCTTCAATTTTAAAGCGGTAATTACCCTGCACCAGAATATCCAGACGACCATCTTCATACTTTTTATTGACCTGTACGATTCTAGCTGTACAACCAATCTCTTTGATAATATTATCCCTGCTATAAACCACACCGAAATCAAGATTGTTCTGTAAACAATCAGCGATCATAATTTTATAGCGTTCTTCATATATATGCAGGGGCAATGGTAAATCAGGGAATAGTACGACTTCCAGTGGGAAAAGCGGCACAATGGTCTGTTTTTTCAAATTTAGATTATTGATTGCTACCTCCTGATCTTTACTATATATAATATAGAAAGCCGCAGGAATTAAATAAATTCCATTTTATTTTTATATCCAGAATTTTTTCATTCGGGTATTTTACTTAATTTGATATTTGAAGATAGAAAATCCGGATAAAACCTCTAGAGCTCATGTTTAAATTATAGAATGCATTTATTGTACCAAAAAGCACCAGGATGCAGCTTATCAAAATAATAAAAGTTCTAAATCCCAACCCACAACCCAAATGAACTTATCAACTCAAAGAATTAATTTATTCTGGTTTCGACGCGATTTAAGATTGGAAGATAATCATGGTTTATATCAGGCCCTCCAGTCGGATCTGCCTGTTCTGCCTATTTTCATCTTTGACCGCAATATTCTGAAACTATTACCCGACAAACATGATGGACGCGTCGAATTCATTTATAATCA
>CAYSHN010000209.1:0-6445 GCA_964430815.1 uncultured Calditrichota bacterium
GGTAACGCAGTTCAGAGGATTTTAATTGTTCAAATAACTGTGCATTTTCAATTACCACGGCTGCCTGGTTGGCAAAAAATTCGATCGATCTGAGCCTGTCCTCGCTGGGACGCAATCTTTCAACCGGATCATTAAGCGAAATCATGCCTAAGATATTGCCCCGGCTACTTATCGGCACATACATCCAGTCCTGATCGTTCCATTCTGTTCCCACCATCTGTTTGTAAAAATCATTGTCAGATTCGCCTGTAGTATGGTCCAAGCGAGTATGATCAAAAAAATAACTATTGGCAATTTTGAACGCCGAGTTAATTCTTTTTTCAAAAACCGGTTGTTGAGTCGACTTAATCAAAGCCTTATACTCAGAGTCGGGCATACCCAGGATATTGACTGTTTTATACGTTCCCTTATAGGGATCTCTGATATCCAGAATCACCACATTCCAGCCCAGGGTGCGGCGAACAGCTGCGCAAATCTTTTTAAGGATATTATCAATGGAAACATCCAGTGTTAATTCTGTGCCGAGTTCAAAAATCCGTTCCAGTTGTTTAACCGTTAGTTTGGCCTGCCGCAGGATATCATTTTCTTCCAGTGACTCAGTGGCTAATTTAATCATTTGTTCGGCGTTATCTATTTCCTGCCGGGTGAATTTTTTTATAATACTTTCCCGACCCAGCACGAAAAAGCCTTGCACAGTCTGGGCAACATAAATCGGGAAAATAACAATATTCTTAACTGAGAACTCGTGAAATCCCGGAAGATTCTTTAAATCAAGGGCCGTATCCTGTCGCGCCAGATCAAAGAGCAGCCTTCTTTTTTCAGTAAGCACATTTTCAAAAGTTGGAAAGTCCTTAATTAACAGAACAGGAGGTTTCTCTTTTTCTAATTGATTAATAATGCTTTCGCCCTGATATAAAACCTTGGGATAGAGAAAACGGAATCCTTCATGGTAATTCGTATATAAGCATATATCAGCTTGCAACATGGTATTCAACTGTTGACTGAGAGCCACCAGAATCTCATCGTTAGACGGTCGCTGAAAAAAACTGCTTAAATCAGACACGACTTTCTGTGTATGCCGATCCAGACCATAGAATCTTCTGATCTCAGTAATACGGTAGGCTAATGCTTGAGTAAATGCAGTCAGCATGAGTTGATCATCGGGATCACTAATTTTGCCTGAGGAAAAAGAGAGCAACAGCACTCCCAGAGTTTTACCTTTGTATTGTAGCGGAAACTGTTGAACTTTTTCAAAATCAAATCCCCAATCGCTAAAACATTTCAACAGCGGTAAAGAAGTTATTTCTTCCAACTCTAGAACAGGTTTATTTAAAAAATATTCCTGCCAGACCTGATGATTACGGATCTGTTCTGGACTTATATCCTTTTTCAGTTTAAGCGGATTGATATTAAAATAGGAAAAATCATCAAGAGTTGGGGTGTAAACACAAAAGATCAGAAAGTTGTCGGCATGCACATGGGTCAAATATTCCGTACCGATATCCACCAGATTATCCAAGCCCTGACTTAACATCAGGTTGAAGGTGATATCAGATAGTTGACGGTAACGGTATGTTTTTTTATTGCAATGCTCCAGTTCTTTAGCGTAAATGCGGTGCATGTAGATTCGTGATTTTAATTCTGCAAAATCGGTACTTTTCTGAATAATATCATCAACACCATAATGCTGGGCTTCGATTTTTTCATATAATTCTATGCTGGTGGCATTAGACAAAGCGATGACAGTCAGAGCAGATCCTCCTTCTGAATTTTTGATCTCCCTGATTCTTTTTTTAGAGTGGATATCTAATTCCTCTCCCCAAATCAATATCTGTGGGTGTAATTTCAGGGTTAGATCCAGACATTCAGTATTGTTACTGGAAAGCATTGAATCATACCCTAATCCGTACAAATTATTAATCAATTTCTCGGCATAGGGTAGATCCTGCATCAGAATTATCGCTTGGTTTGTACTCATAAGGCTTTTCTCGGATTGCGTTGATAGATCAGATAAATACCATCCAGATTTAAATTATAATCCACCTGATCGATATATTTTGTTTTTTCAGATACGATATGGGCTAAGCCTCCGGTGGCGATAACCCTGGGCTTGCCGGATAATTCCTTCTTTATTGCTGTGATCAAACCTTCAATCAGTTTAACCGTTCCGATCAAAATACCACTTTGCATACTCTGTTGGGTATTAGTACCGATTACTTTTTCCGGGAAACGCAACTCGATTTTGGGGAGTTTAGCCGCTCGCTCATGCAGTACTGAGGCGGTGCTTTCTATACCGGCACAGATTACGCCTCCTACATAATCACCAGTTTGATCTACACAATCAAAAGTCGTGGCGGTACCAAAATCGATTATGATCAAGGGTGTACCATAACGATTTTTACCGGCAACCGCATTGCACAACCGGTCAGCCCCAACGGCTTGAGGATCCTGATACAACACTTTCATTCCCAGATCCAGATCGGCATTTATCAGCAGGGGTTCAATCTGCAGATATTTTTCTATCATGCGCCGATAAATCATGGTCAATTCCGGAACTACCGAAGAGATGGCTACACCCTGCACATCCTGCACTTTGAAATTTTGTAGATCGAAGAACGATTGCACTGCCACCCAGTATTCATCTTCAGTGCGATGTGACCGGCTGGACAAACGCCAACTATTCAGCAATTTAGATTTACCGTACAGCCCCAGTACTGTATCGGTATTCCCAATGTCAATCATTAAGTCCAAAGCTGATTCAATCCGTTATTATTCTACCCGTTACTACCTTTTTTATCTGGCCATCGGCAGTTTGATATAAGGGCAGGCCATGCTCATTTATATCAACCAGACGCCCTGATTCTTTGATCAGTGGAGTTTCTATTTGTACTTCCTGCCCGAATTGCCTGCAATTTTTCTTCCATTCTTCGATCACATGTTCATATCCGCAACGCTCCAGATCGATATATTTTTTTTCAAAATCCCGCAGGATCCGGACGATTAACTTTTCTCTGGAATATGTTTTTCCGGTTTCAGCATAAAAGGAGGTAGAATTATCCCTGATATCACTGGAGAGTTCCTTAAGGTCCTGATTGACATTAATACCCACACCCACAATCACAAATTCTACCGATTTATTTCTGATGCCACTTTCGATAAGAATACCACCAAGTTTTCGACCCTGCACGAAAATATCATTAGGCCATTTTACCGAGAAGGGGATATCCTGCTCTCTTTCCTGTTGTAGAAATTTATGAAATGAATGGATCAATATATTAGCGGTGGCCAGAGTAATATTTTGTATGGCTTCAACCTGTATCCGTGGACGCAAAATCACACTCATCAATATATTCACTCCCCGTGAAGACTGCCAGGAATGACCGAACCTCCCTTTTCCGGCCTGTTGATAGTCGGCCAGTACCACCGCACCTTCCGGTGCCCCTTCATCAATTAATTTCCGGGCATAAGAATTGGTGGAATCCAACTCGGGGAAAATATAAAGAAATCGGCCAAAATAGGAGGTCTTGAGTGAATTCTCGATGCTTTGCTGATCTAACATTGAAAGTGGAAGTTTTTAATTTATAAATATTTAAATTTGCATCAATTTAATAAAATAATTTTGATTTTCAAAAAAGGTTTATGTTACCTTTATTTTTGAAAACTATTTACTTTTTCCAGAATAGAGGGATCAGAAAAATAATTACTGGATAAATTTCCAATCTACCGATTAACATCAGGAATGATAAAAGCCACTTTCCGGCCACGGGGATATGGGCATAATTATCGACCGGGCCGATACTTCCCAGGCCGGGCCCGACATTGCCCAGCGTCGCGGCGACCGACCCAAATGCGCTTACCAGGTCCAGGCCCATTAACGACATCAGGATCACAGACACTACAAACACACCCAGATACAGCAGGAAAAAACTAAAAATATTATTAACAATTTCCTGGGGAACGCTACGGTGATCTATCCGCACCGGCAGTACGGCCTGAGGGTGAATTAGCCGTTTAATTTCGTTCAACAAAATTTTTCCTAACTAAAAAGTTTTTTTAAAATCCTGCTGCACTGTTCTATTTCTGTTCTTTTTACATCCAGATGCGTTACAAAACGAATTTTGGTGCTACTGGACGGCAGAGCGAGTATTCCATTCTCTTTAAGGATCTCTATGACTGATTGGGCGGTCCGGTCTTTTGCGGTTACTTCAGCAATAACGATGTTGGTTTGTACCGCCTGTTGATCCACTTTAAAACCAGTACAGGTATTTAATGCTCCGGCCAGCATCTGGGCATGTTGATGATCTTCTGCTAATCTATCTATATTGTGGTCCAGGGCATATAAACAGGCGGCAGCCACTATACCAACCTGCCGTGTTCCCCCGCCATATGCTTTACGATAATAATGAGCCCGCTGAATAAAATCCTTGGAACCTACCACCATGGAACCGATGGGTGCACCCAAACCTTTGGAAAAACAAACAGAAATTGAATCAAAATATTGGGCATATTCAGCTGGTGTTATTCCGGTTGCAACCACAGCATTCCACAACCGTGCACCATCCAAATGCATCTTTAGATGCCAGCTTCCAGCAAATCCGGATATACGTTTCAGTTCCGTGAGCGGGAAAATAGTACCTCCGGCACGATTATGAGTATTCTCCAGACAAATCAAACGCGTTCTGGGATAATGATCGTCCGGCGGACGGATAACTTCTGTAATCTGATCCAGTGAAGGATGGCCATGTCGCCCCAGTAAGGGATGTAATTGTACACCGGCGAGCATGGCGGCGGCACCTGCTTCATAATTAAAGATGTGGGAATGATAGTCGCAGATGACTTCCTCGCCCGGTTGAGTATGGGCATTCACGGACACCTGATTAGCTTGCGTTCCGCTGGTTACAAACAGGGCTGCCTCTTTTTTTAGCAGCTGAGCAACCCGCTCCTGCAACTCGTTGACAGTTGGATCTTCTCCAAAAACATCATCCCCCACTTCCGCTTTCATCATGAATTCACGCATAGCTGGAGAGGGTTTGGTTACTGTATCACTGCGCAGATCAATTATCATTTTACTCATCGATTATTTTACCGGGGGAGACTAGATATTAAAAAATTTCTTAAATTTTTGATACCATTCAGGTTTAAGCAGGAAAGCGGCACCCAGGATCAGGAGTACACCGGGTATAACCGGTATTACCAAACCTATTACTCCGATTATAATCAATGCTGAAGCAAATTTATATTTGTGTTTTGAGAAGCGGAGAATGTCTTCCCATAATGGTTGTGACTTGGCCATTCAGCCCTCTATTAAAAGTGATACATCCAAAGCGGGTGCCGAATGGGTTAAGGCACCAATAGAGATAAAATTAACACCCGTTGCGGCAATTGCCCGCACATTCTCTAAATTCACCCCGCCGGAAGCTTCTACCTCTACCTGCCGGTTGATCAGTTTCACTGCCTCAGCCATCTCCGGAATCGTCATATTATCCAGCATGATCCGGTCCACCTTACAGCTGAGTGCTTCATGTACTTCATCAATATTGGTAGTTTCAACCTCAATATCCGCTGTAATCCCGTTCTGCTGCATATAAATTCTAACCTGTGCTACCGCCTGAGAAATTCCCTTAGCTGCCCGAATATGATTTTCTTTAATTAGAACCATATCATACAAACCCATGCGGTGATTGTGACCTCCCCCGACCAGGACAGCCTGTTTCTGTAATTTCCGCCAAAGTGGTATCGTTTTACGTGTATCGGTAATTTTGACATGTAAACCTTTTACCTGCTGAACAAATTTGTTGGTGAGAGTGGCAATACCGGAAAGGTGAGACAGAAAATTCAAGGCAACTCTTTCTCCCTGTAGTATTGAAATCGTCCGGCCTTTCAGACTCATGATACTTTCACCTGCTTTGAGCCGGTCTTTATCTTTATGCCGGAGTGTAATCTGGAGTTCTGTATCCACCGTTCTGAAAACCTGAATGGCAACCTGGGTTCCAGCCAGGATCCCGGTTTGTTTACAGATAATCGTGGCCTGGCTGTTATGCTGGTGATCTACAGTTGCAGCACTGGTTATATCACCGCTACCGATATCTTCTTTAAGAGCCCGGGATATTAATTCTTGATATTCGGATTGAATCGGGTCATTCATTTCTATATATTCTCATGCTTTATAGGCCTGAAAATCATGCAAAAGCATGGAATAAATGTAATTACAATCTGTTTAAGAATAAAGAAATCTTTTAAATCGGTCAAAATCATGAATAGCCTAGATAATCTGACCAAATTAATAGTTGACATAACCTATTATGAATATTAGATTTAGAAATAAGGAATTAAGCTGGCTATCGTTCAACGAACGGGTATTACAAGAAGCGAATGATCCCGGCGTTCCCTTGATCGAACGGATTAAGTTTCTGGGGATATGTTCTGCCAACCTGGATGAATTTTA
>CAYSHN010000210.1:0-6425 GCA_964430815.1 uncultured Calditrichota bacterium
TTCGTTTCCTGATACCCCTTCGTTTCCAATTTATAGAAGTAGATTCCACTGGATATATTTTCTGGTTTCCATTCTACTTTATGACTTCCTGCTGATAGTTCTTTATTGATTAATGTCGCAACTTCTTGTCCCATTATGTTATACACTTTTAATGAAACAAATCCAGATGTCGGAATATCAAATTCGATGGTTGTTGATGGATTGAAGGGGTTGGGGTAATTTTGAGTTAAACTATAATTCGAAAAAATATTGATATTATCATTTTTAATTGTACTAACATCAGGGGTAGTTTTAATTAAAAAAACATCACCGCCCCATGATGATATGCCTCCGACTATAATATATCCTCCATCTATGGACAGCTGGATTGATTTACCCCATTGATAACCATCTCCCCCAATCGTTTTTGTCCATAGCGTATCACCTGAAGCATTTGTTTTAATCAACCAAACATCATAGTTGCCCGCACCGAATGAAGAAGTATATCCGGTAATAATATATCCTTCTTCTATGGTTTGCTGAATTGAATAACCTTCTTCTTGACGATTGCCTCCAAAAGTTTTTGTCCAGAGTGAATCACCAAAAGCATTTGTTTTAATCAGCCAAATATCTGAATCACCAGCACCGAATGATTGAGTAGATCCAATTATAATATAACCTTCATCTTTGGTTTGTCGGACTGAATTACTACGATCATTTACACTTCCCCCATAGGTTCTTGTCCAGAGTGTATCACCTGAAACATTGGTTTTAATCAGCCAAACATCACTACTATAATCCCCGAATGAATATGTATATCCAGCTATAATATATCCTTCATCCGATGTCTGCTGGACAGAATTACCATAATCAGGACTAATTCCTCCGAACGTTCTTGTCCAGAGTGTATCACCAGAGGAATTTGTTTTAATCAGCCAAATATCTGAATCACCAACACCGTATAATTCCGTAGAACTAATTATAATATACCCTTCATCTATTGTTTGTTGGACTGAGATATTTACCTGATAACCTTCATTATAATAAATTCCGTAAAATGTTTTTGTCCAGAGGGTATCACCAGAGGAATTTGTTTTAATCAACCATAAATCATAATTGCCAGCATCGTATGATTTATTAGTATATCCAGCTATAATATATCCTTCATCCGATGTCTGCTGGACAGAATTACCATAATCAGGACTAATTCCTCCGAACGTTCTTGTCCAGAGTGTATCACCAGAGGAATTTGTTTTAATCAGCCATAAATCATAATCGCCAGCACCGTATGATTGAGTATATCCAGCTATAATATATCCTTCATCTCTCGTCTGTTGACCTGATTCACCATAATCCTTAGCACCTCCTCCCAATGTTTTTGTCCATAAGGTATCCACCTGTGCCTTTGTAATTGAAATAGAAAAGAAAATAATAAAAAGAATAACTTGTTTTATAAGGTTTGGATACATTTCTATTCCCTCTCAATAAACTTTTTCGTTATCTCAACGTAAGTCTGAAAGATATATATTTCAAATACAATAAATGGATGGATACCAGCCGAGAAGGAATAGTTAGTAGAATAAAGTATCGCTATTAGAGAAATGCTGGATTAACGGTAATAATTTACCACTCAATTCGGCGGAAGCAATAAATATTATTATAAATACATTTAAAATAACGGATATGAATCTTCTCAGATTGCCTAAATACCCCCTTTTTAAAACCCCAAAAAAAATTTCAGAATCGAATTTTTCCGTCAGATAGGTACTATCCCTTTGTAAAATTTGGATTGACCTACCTTCGAGATCTCGGCTCGTCTTTACGTCAAGTAGAAGCATCTCGTTGGATCTCCTGTATGTATTAAAGTGACGAGGCTCATTTGGGGCCTCCTTTCGGGTATAAGAAAGAAATGTCAATCTCTAATCAAACAAAGGAGAATCCCTATGTCACACAACCTTAACATCTTTAATGGAAAGGCTTCGATGTTTTATGTCGACCAACCCCCCTGGCATCAACTCGGCACTCGGCTCGAAGCTCCAGCAACTGCTGAAGAAGCCATATTGGCTGCTCGACTTGATTACCCCGTAGAGAAAAGGCCTCTTCGAGCAATATTGAAGGGGAGGCAAAATATTGATGTGCCCAACCATTTCGCCACTGTGCGTACTGACCACTTAACTGCTGTACTCGGTGTAGTTGGATCACGGTATGAAGTAATTCAAAACGTGAAGGCTTTTGACTTTTTTGATTCGCTGGTAGATCGCGATGAAGCGATTTACGAAACTGCAGGAGTCTTGGGAAATGGTGAGCGCATGTGGCTATTAGCTCAGTTACCTGGGTACATTCGTATTGGCAAGGATGACATACTCGATAAGTATATCTTGCTTGTAAATAGCCACGATGGGACTATGCCCACTCTGGCAAAACTCACAAGTGTTCGTGTTGTATGCCAGAATACTTTATCCGCCGCTCTGGCTGGATCAGAACAATCCGTTTGTATACGGCATACAGCAAGTGCAGCTCAGAAAATGAAGGAGGCGCACAAACTACTGGGTCTTTATAACAGCCTTTATAGCCAGCTGGATTACATCTTCAATAGAATGGCGCTCACACGTGTAACCAATAAACAATTGGTTAACTATGTAAAGCAGTTAGTACCGGATAATGAAGAGGCAGAAAGCACTACGCGAACAGATAACATTCGCGAGGCCATTCTGAATCTCCATGAATCAGGAAAGGGATCGCAGCTGAGTAGGGGCACCGTGTGGGGCGCATTAAATGCCGTAGCTGAGTATACTGACCATGTTCAGAATTCTTCCTATCCCGAGAAGCAGCTCAAGTCGATTTGGTTTGGCACTGGTGAGAAAATTAAGAAACAGGCTTTCACACTGGCCCAGGGGATGCTGAACTAATACGAATCGTTACAATTAAACTAACCGATATGAAAGGAGCAACTCATGAAGCTTCCAAAGCCAACTACAGTTATACTCGTATTAAGCGCAATCTCAGCAGCAATTGAAGGAATAAAACTTGTGCTCGAATCATACCCACATCGGAGGCGAAAACAATGGAAATGATACCCGACTTTGTAGAGCAAATCCTGGTAGACTCTGAATCCGCAGAACAGGAACAGAAATATGAATTGGATTTAGAACAAGCAGATTACCTTCTTATGGCCATCGTAAGACTGGAAAACAAGATGAGTGATGTAAATTCAACAGCAGATCGTGAATTATTAATGATTAATGAATGGAGAAATAAGGAACTAACTCGTCTTGATAAAAAAAGATCGTGGTTAACATGGAATCTCGAACAATTCATAAGACAATTCGGAGAAAAAACTATTCGTCTACCGCATGGTGATCTTAAGCTTCGGAAAGGAAGAGATCGCGCTGTAATTGTTGACGAAGCAATATTTCTTCCAGTTGGTAAGAAATTAAATTTGCTAAGAACTGTACCGGAAAGTACAACCCCTGATCTTCGAGCGGTTATAGAGTGGATTAAGAAGACTGGAGATATACCAGATGGGGTAGAATTTATACCGGCAGAAGTTAGTTTCAAGTATTCAATTAATAATGGAGAACAAGAAGATGAAGACAACTAAACCGAAAATTGATATTGACCTGAACGAATCAGTAACCCTAAAACTCATCAAAGACAAAGCACTTGTAGGGAACAGTTCTTACGGAGAATACTATATGTACTCCGTACAGGAAGGGGATACTGAAAAGGTATTATTCGCCACCTCGGATGTACATGCGCAGATCTTAGAATCAGGATTGAAGAGTGGAGATTCATTCGAACTTCGGAAAGTAGCGGTCCAGAATGGTAGTAAACTATCCAGCAAGTTCGAATTCTCTGTCCTGAAGAAAAACGGGAATGGCCAGGAACATCATGAATCTGAGGATTCTGATAACTATCGGACACTGATGAAAAAATCATTGGAGGATAGTATCGAAGTCACCAAAACTGTGAACACAATCCAATGGGACGTGGACTCGATTCGTGCAATCGCATTGACCCTTTTCATTCAAAGGTCCAGGACGAACTGTTGATAGGGTTACTGTCTAAAAATATGAGGCTGGTAATTGCCAGCCTCTTTTAATAATTATTCATGGAACGCTATATCTATTATTGTAAGTTATAATTTCACCCTTATAGATCCTTCCTAATAATCTTAATTAATTCTTTACATAAACGGAGTAGCAAAATATGAGCGAATCAAATGGATTCACACGCCAAACATGTTTTAGTGGAGCATGTGGGAAATATGCAATGCAACATGCATTATTATTGCTGGGAATTCCTATAAAGCAAAAGGATGTAAATAATGCGACTGGACGGTCGCGTATTTATACTATGTTATTTGGGACTGATGAAAAACGGTTAAAAATGGGTTTGAAATATTTTGGTTGCGATACCTCTGAACATAACTATAGGAGTCCAAGTAAACTGCGAGATAAATTAGACGAACTACTTTTACATAGATATCCTGTAATATTAAGTGTTAAACATGATTACCATTGGATCGTCATTGCTGGTAATCATTCGCGAAAAAAGTACTTATTGATTGACTCAAACAATAATACTCTTTTTGGTTGTTGGAACTGGAATGATATTGTGGTTTATATAAATAATCAAGAGTATTATTTGATAGGGGTGAAACCGAAGAATGAGAAACAATTATGCCATTCCCTCGTTCCAAACTTCTCAAAAATATATTCTTTATTAGCTGATAATGATCTTCGTCAGTACTGGGGGTATTATCTTGAAGATTTAAATAAGATGTTCGACGCTCATGAAGGGGGAAATAATATTCTTACGGCAACGAAGTTTTTTGATCAATTTGGGAAAATAATATATGATGCTTCCTCTCATTATTATCACTACGCTGATTCAAATAAAATAAAAGAGGAATTGGATAATTATAGAAAAGTCGCCATTGCGCACAATCTATTAATATCTAAGGATAAAATACCCTCCACTATTGCCAATCTTTCAGCGGCTTTAATTGATTAGTCGAGAGCTTCCCTGATTGTTGATTTAGCCAGGCAACATCAGGGAGGCGAACTTCTACTTTTTTTACCTAAAAAACATATCTGAAAACAGGCCGAAAAAACATATAAGCAAAAACCGCAATAAACCCTTATCCTGCAAGGAGATATAGCACTTTTTTCGGAATGTAATTTGAACGGGATTTTTCAGTAGAATTGTACGAGGATTTTTATGGGGGATCCAGGCTCATTAGGGCGGATTTGAAATATTTCTATGTATTACTTGACATTTACAGAATAATTTCGTATAATGGTAACAGATTAATATGGAAAATAATATGATATTAAAAGAACTAAGAATTAAGAAGGCAATGACAACAGTTGATCTTGCCCGGGCCGCGGGTATCTCTCAAGGCAGTTATTCGAATATCGAGTTAGGTAGAAGAACCGCGACTTCAGTCATGGCGAAAAAAATTGCAGATGCACTTGGAGAAGATGTTCCCCTTGTAACTTCTGCAATAAATGAGACTCCGCGTAGAACATTTAATTTATATAGTTGGATCTCTGCGATACGAATAAACCGGCTGCCACTGCTCAAAGCGTTTAAATATTATGTTGAAGCCGAAAAAATTCCCATTGATGATATCTCAATACTCAAAAGGGAACTTGTTGATTTTGTGCGAGCGAATATTGCTCTGTCGCTCGTTGAAGAATTGTCAGAAAGAGAAGATATACTACGGCGAATTCAAGTTGCAATAGGGCAGGGAAGGATGTTGAACGAACATGGAAGGCAAAATATATGAAACGCTAATAAATAAAGTTTCGTTTCAGTTTCCTCAGTCAATCACCTCATCTGATCTAAGGCTGATTAACTCGTTCAAGAACCTCTTATATTTTATATTTTCAAAACCAAAACAAAAAGATGAAAAAAAAATCAATTTACCCGTTGGGTAATGTTGCTTGGAACCCAATAACCGGGTGTACAAAATATAGCGATGGATGCCAGCATTGCTATGCGCTGGATAGAATGTATCCGCGGATAAGTCATTTTAATAAGTATAAAAATGGTGCAGTTGTCACCTGTCATGAAGATTTGTTGGATATTCCGAAGAAGCGTAAAAAACCTGAAATATATTTTGTGAATTCTATGAGCGATCCGTTCCACAAAGATGTTCCATCTGAATTCGTGGAAAAAATGTTCAAGACGATGAAAGACTTATCTCAACATACCTTCGTTATATTAACGAAACGAAGTTCCCGAATGGCTGAAATTGCTCCTCACTTAGAGTGGACAACGAATATATGGATGGGGGTCACAGTGGAGAGTGAAAAGTATAAATTCAGGATTGAAGATCTGAGGAAAGTTCCCACTCGAAATCGATTTATCATGTTCGAGCCCCTGCTTGGTCCTATAGGCAAAATAAACTTAGATGGCATCGCATGGGTTATCGTTGG
>CAYSHN010000211.1:0-6404 GCA_964430815.1 uncultured Calditrichota bacterium
GGTCCCCGAGCGGAGACGAGGGGACAGACTGCGCATGGCAGGTCGTCTCGTCTTCGCTCGACGACCGTATAACCGTTCCCCGAGCGGAGTCGAGGGGACAGACTACGCATGGCAGGTCGTCTCGTCTTCGCTCGACGACCGGGTAATCGTTCCCCGAGCGGAGACGAGGGGAACTACATTAACTCCACTAGATATTTATAAGAGAGAGATACCGCTGGAATCAAATATTTATAGCAGAACAAAACTTCACTTATTTTGACGATCCCGGCTGGGGTCGAATATTTAAATTTGATGCGATTCGACTTTTAATTATATTTTAAGCATTATGTAAGAGACGTTATTTGACTTATGAGTAATTGTTACATTTACTGATATCAACATCTCATAGTATTTCATTATTTATAAATTGATCCCAATATAAGGTATTAGTGATTTGAGATCTGAAGAATATGAGCAGCTTATAAAGGATATCGTTGCTAAACTGTATGAAATTAATCGAGGAATTGCTCCTGAAAAAATTGGATATGGAAAACCAAACAAACCAAACAAAATTGGTGGTATATCTGGATACCTACATCAAATAGATGTTTCTTTAGAAGGTTCAAGTGAACTTATATAAATTGAATGTAAGAGATGGAATAGCAGAATTAGCGTCAAAGAATTTCTGACTCATCTTGGTCGAATTAATGATATATCTCCTAGATTTAGTAAATATAGTGTAAGTGGAATGATATTCACAACTCGTGGATTCCAAAAAGGTGTTTATGTACTAGCAAAATATTATAGAAATATTGAATTAGTAGAAGCAAATTCAGTGGATGAGATTATCTTTAAATATGGAGAGAACCTGCGGATAGTACGAGTTTCACCCCCTCCGGCAACGGCCAGTGTCGGGACAAGTGGACCAGCAATCAATATCACAAATGAAATTGAAGCGGAACTTTTAACCGAAACAAGTCAAGAAATATTTATAAATTTTAAGGGTAAAAGAGTATGGCTTTCAAAAGATTCATGTTTAATTAAAGTAGTTGATAAAAATAAACTTAGTATAACTATGCCGAGTGATTTATATGATTTGAAATTTAGATAATTAGTGAATTAAAAAATCTTGATTAATAATAGTTGAGATGCATAAATATAATTGAATTAAATAATGAATAAAAGATTTTAGAACAAGTAATAGTTTTGACGAGTTTAAATTCGCCTTGATCTCCGTTTTCACGGGGACAAGCCTTTTGCCTACTTTTTTATCAAGAAAAAAGCAGGTCGAAGAACTGCCATCAGGCAGGCCGCCGAAGGTAATATAAAAAGAATCGACAGAATATAAATTCTTAATAAGAGGTACAAAATGAACAAAAAAACTTTATCCATTATCATTATGCTTATAATTTTAGCCGCACTTGCTTGCCTAAAAAACAATTCCATGCAAGTTGAAAGCCCCAACGGAATTATCAGAGTCCAGCTAAACCTGAAGGATCAGGGTAATCCGGAATTTAACATTTTATTCAAAGACAATCCGATCATGAAAAACAACTGCCTGGGCATCATCCGCGCAGACGCCGATTTTTCGTCTTCCCTGCAATTGATATCGGTGTCCTCAACCGAAAGAGTTGAAGATCATTATACTTTTCTGCACGGAAAAAAGAGTAATGCTCATTATATCGGCAATAAAAAAGTTTTTCATTTCAAGAACGGGCAGGGGGAAATTCTCGATATCATCTTCCAGATCTCCAACGACGGCCTGGCTTTCCGGTATTATTTCCCTGGAGAATCGACAGAGATAAAAAAAATCAATAATGAACTGACTACATTTAATTTCGATGATTCGGCCCTGGCCTGGATTCAACCCATGTCCGCAGCTAAATCGGGCTGGAATAGCGTCAATCCTTCCTACGAAGAACACTATTTAAAGGAAATAAATATCAGGGACTTACCCAACCATGAACCCGGCTGGGTGTTCCCGGCGCTGTTCAAATCAGGATCCTGCTGGATCTCGCTTACAGAATCTGCACCGGACCGCAATTACTGCGGCTGCCGTCTGACTCACGACACCCTCAGGACCGCTCTGAAAATTGGCTTTCCGCCGGCGGCCGAAGTTTTTCCGGGAGGACCACTTAATCCGGAATCAAAACTTCCCTGGTCTACGCCCTGGCGGATTCTGACTATCAGCGATAATCTGAGCACCCTGATCGAATCCACCCTGGGTACGGATCTGGCCAAACCATGTGTACTCGATGATATTTCTTATGTCAAACCAGGACGCTCATCCTGGAGTTGGGTGTTATTAAAAGATGATTCAACAATCTATCCCGTACAAAAACGTTTCATCGATTATGCTGCCGATATGGGCTGGGAGTATTGTCTGATAGATGCCGACTGGGATCGTAAGATCGGCTATGAGAAAATGGCCGAACTGTGTGCTTATGCTCAATCTAAAAATGTGGGAATCCTGGCCTGGTACAACTCGGCCGGCAGTTGGAATACAGCGCCTTATACTCCACGCGATAAACTGCTCACCCCGGAAGCGCGCGAAACTGAATTTAAGAAATTGCAGGAGATTGGAGTTAAAGCGATCAAGGTCGATTTCTTCGGCGCTGACGGCCAGTCGATGATGGTCTATTACCAGGATATTATCGAAGATGCCGCCCGTTATGGACTGGTGGTCAATTGTCACGGCGCCACTTTACCACGCGGCTGGCAGAGAACCTATCCCAACCTGCTGTCCATGGAATCGGTTCGCGGCGGCGAATACCTGACTTTCGATCAACCCGACTGCGATCAGGAGGCCGGACATTGCACGGTAATTCCGTTTACCCGTAACTTGTTCGATCCGATGGATTTCACCCCGGTCTTCTTCAGCGAAATACCGAACATGCAGCGCCGGACCAGCAACGCCTTTGAACTGGCCCTGAGCGTATTGTTCCTGTCCGGCATTCAGCACTATGCCGAGGTGCCTGCGGGGATGGCCGGAGTTCCTGAGGAAGTAAAGCAAATTTTAAAAGACGTTCCGGTAGCCTGGGATGAAACCAGATTTGTCAGTGGTTATCCGGGTAAGCATGTGGTGATAGCCCGGCGGTCGGAGAATACCTGGTATGTAGCGGGTATCAATGGAGAAGCAGTTGACAAAAACCTGGAATTAAATCTAGAATTTATCGGCAGGCCTGCGGCCGGGCTGTTGATCAGCAACGGTAAGGATAGCCGTTCTTTCAGCATTAATGAACAGCAGCCGGATCTGGGCAGGCCAGTAAAAGTTGAACTTTCAGGAAATGATGGATTTCTGTATCGTTTTATAGTAGATTGATTAGCGGTATGGTCTAAATTATAAATGGAGGTTGGCATGATGAACTATAGATTAATCTATGGTTTGACCTCAATTATGCTGCTATTTTTTATCTCCTGTGATTCCGACGATACAGTTACTTCTGGTTCAATTGATAATGAAATAAATATTAAAACCAATCTTCCCCCGACCAGAGTTACCCTGGAGTCAATTTCCGACACAGTATGCATGACTGGTACCATTACTTTAACCTGTCAGGCCGAGGATCCAGAGAATGATCCGTTCACCTATGAGTGGGCATCGTTTAAGCTCACCGAAAATTCGACAGTGGAAAATTATGAATTTGACTATTGGCATAATCGTGGACGTTTTATATCAACGGGAAAAGAGGCCATCTGGAAGCCCGCCAAACTGGAAGGGAAGTATCTCATTCTATGCGATGTAAAAGACAAGGCCGGATACGAATTGACCGCAACAAAGATATTGCAGGTCATTGTAGCCGATTGTCCGTTGTCTATGAGAACTGAGAATGTTAAATACGATTTAAGCGATCTGTACCCCGGTACATGGTTAGAAGTGGTAGCCATTATACAAAATTATCTTGAGCATACAGTAACCGTTCCACAATGTGGTGCTCCGACAACAGGTGTAGAAAAAAAGGTGGATAATCAGTGGACAACCTTCAGCAATATGGCAATATGCGCATGCAGAGGTTATGAATGTACGAGAATTTTTCTGGAATTGAACCCTGGTCAAACGATAAAGTGCTTTTCATGGCCTTTAGACTTTAGCCCTGGACAATATAGACTATTCATTCCATATAATATCGGATCCGTTCACGATTCTTATGCCGACACACTCTATTCCAGTGTTTTTGAAGTGGTGGAATAAGCGAGGTTTTATCTGGCATATATTATAGCGTGTCAGGGTATTTCATCGTAAGAGGAGAGCAGAGTAATGGAAAAAATTAAATCTTTGTCCGTTGGCATTTTGTTTTTATCGTGTATTTTTATCTGTTGCGAATCAAATGATACAATTACTTCCGGATCTCATGAAAATGAACTCAAAATCAAAAACAACCTTCCTCCAACCAGCATTTCTTTGACATCCACAGCAGATACCGTTACTTTCTGGGAAAATATAATTTTGACCTGCACAGTGGAAAATCCTGAGAATGATCCCCTAACATATGAATGGTCTTCTTACCGCCTTTCCGAAAACTCCACACTGGAAAATTATGAAGTTATCTATTGGCTGAATCATGGAGAATTCAATGGGACAGATCAGGATGTCGTGTGGAAACCCGGTAGAATTGCGGGGCCGTATCTAATTCTATGTAATGTAAAGGATAAAGCTGGTTATGAAATCACTGGTAAAAAAATTTTACAGGTGGTATCAACTGAATGTATGTCTGTGTTAACGGATAAGATCACCTACCGCTCAAGTGATTTTGATTCGATATATCATAATTTACCATGGCCTTATCTGAAATTTTCCTATACTGTAACAAATAACCTCGATCTAAAGGCAAATCTATACGGCTGTGATATGACTATAACACCTGGATTGCAAAAGAAAATATCAAATCAATGGGCACAATCAATAAAACCGGATGGCTGTCAACATGCTTTTTTTACTGCTGATCAGATACGTCCTGAGTTTATCCGCGTAGAGATTTTTGCCGGCGAAGAAGTTCAGGATTCATTATGGTCGCCGTACCTGGGCTGGACAACTTTTGATCCGGGTCAATACCGGTTGTTTATTACCTATAGCCTGGGTCCTTATCTGGGTGGACCGTTAGCGGATACATTATATTCAAATGAATTTGAAATAATAGAATAGACCTGATCAAATAGTATATTATGCTTGGCGTCCTCTGCGAATCCCTTTGCGCGCAAGCGTTAGCGTTTAGTTTTTCCCCGTTTGCCTATTATTAATATTTAAAAAAATAAAAGCAAACCGCAAAGGTCGCTAAGGTAAACGCAATGGTCGCAAAGGTATGATTTATATAGATAAACTTTTCGTCCTCTGCAAATCCCTTTGCGTCCTTGGCGTTTATTGTTTTATATTCATGATAAAATAATCACAATAATACAGAGCAAGGAAAAGTATATGAAAAAATCATTATGTCTGGTAATTATTTTCTTTTTGCTATCCTGTACGCAAAAACCGGCGGAAGTGAAAAATTTTGCATTTTTAAATCCAGAACAAAAAATCGAACAGCGAGTTAACGACCTGGTCAGCCGGATGACTCTGGAAGAAAAAATATCCCAGATGGTGAATGATGCGCCGGCTATCGAGCGACTGGGAATCCTGCAATACAACTGGTGGAATGAATGTTTGCACGGCGTGGCACGCTCCGGGCTGGCCACCGTCTTCCCTCAGGCCATCGGGCTGGGGGCCACCTGGGATGAAGATCTTATTTTCAGAATGGCCACAGCAATCTCGGATGAAGCCAGAGCAAAATATCATAATTTTTTAAGAAAAAATCACAAAACTGTTATTTTCCAGGGTCTCACCTTCTGGTCGCCCAATGTAAACATTTTCCGCGATCCCAGGTGGGGACGGGGACAGGAAACCTACGGCGAAGATCCTTTTCTGACCGGTAAACTGGCGGTGCAGTTTATCAAAGGTTTGCAGGGGGATGATCCGGTTTATTTTAAAACCGTGGCCACGGTTAAACATTATGCTGTACATAGCGGTCCTGAACCGTTGCGCCATACTTTTGATGCTGTAACTGATGAACGTGATTTCCGCGAAACCTATCTGCCTCAATTTGAGATGGGGATTAAAGAAGGTAAAGCCTATTCAGCTATGTGTGCTTACAACCGCTATATGGGCGAAGCCTGCTGTGGCAGCGATCGCTTGCTTATAGAGATTTTAAGGAACGAGTGGGGATTCGACGGCTACGTAGTCTCCGACTGCGGTGCTATCAACGACATCTATGAGAATCATAATCTGGTGGAATCTCCAGAAGAAGCTGCTGCTCTGGCGGTAAAATCCGGCTGTGATCTTGAATGCGGCCAGGTTTATGAGTATTTAAAAAAAGCCGTCGGCAAGGGTTTAATTACTGAGCAGGAAATCGATGTGGCGGTCAAAAGACTCTTTACAGCACGATTTAAAC
>CAYSHN010000212.1:0-6382 GCA_964430815.1 uncultured Calditrichota bacterium
TGGCCTTATTTTTAAAATCTCAGCTCATTCTTTTTTTCAGACAAATTCCTACCAGGCCCAAGCGTTATATAATACAGTAATAGAGTATGCCGGTTTAGATAATACTGAACTTGTCTGGGATCTTTATTCTGGTACTGGCACGATTGCTTTACTATTGGCCCGGCATGCTGGACAGGTAATTGGCTTTGAATTGGTGCAAAGCGCTGTTCAGGATGCCATCCATAACAGTGCACAAAATGGCATGACCAATATCACTTATATCAGCGGTGATTTACTATTAAACATAAAGCAGGTCAGAAACATGCCGCAAGTAATAGTTACCGATCCACCACGTTCAGGGATGCATCCCAAGATCTGTGACTTTTTAAATGAGTGCAAAGCCAAGAAAATCATTTATGTTTCATGTAATCCTACCACTATGGCCAGGGATATTAAATACTTAACTCAAAACTACCAGTTAAAACGTGTACAACCGGTAGATATGTTTCCACATACTTTCCACATTGAAACTGTATGTGAATTAATGAGCAGGTAAATGCGTAAATTAACCTACCAGGAAATTTTTGCCCGAAGGCCTACTCTGGCTCAGATCGGAGACCTGCCCAGAAATCCCATGTACTGTCTGCTGGAAAATGTACGCAGTTTATATAATGTTGGCAGCATCTTTCGCAGCTCCGATGCCGTGTTGTTAAAGAAACTTTATTTAACCGGTTACACTGGTTCACCACCCCGTAAAGAAATCGATAAGACAGCGTTAGGGGCAACTGATACCGTGGAGTGGACTTATACTAAAAGTCCTGTGCAGGTCATCACTGAATTGAAAAAAGAAAAGGTCGCGATTGTGGCCCTGGAGCATACCTCTTCCAGTAAAATATATTATGAATTTAAATTCCCTTTTCCGTTCTGTTTACTGCTGGGGAATGAGGTGGATGGATTGTCTGAGGAATTAATTGCCACAGCGGATGCAGCCATCGAAATACCAATGTATGGCCTGAAACAGTCCCTCAATGTGTCGGTAGCTTATGGGATTGTGATTTATTATGCTCTGGGTCAGTATTTGAATGAATTGAGGGTAAAGGGAAAAGGGTAAAGGATGATGGCTGCAGGAGGTGCTTGCTGGTGACGATAAAACGGCAGTTGCACTCCTGGCGCCTTCCAGGCGGCAATCTGAACAAAGCATACTCTTCGAATCTCGAAAGTGGTTAGGGAGAATTCCCCCGCTAATAATTAAATAACTTGACATATTTTTTAGGGAACGGTAAATTTAAAATCATTAAAAATAAGCGCAAACGCTGATAAGGGGCGATGGCTTTAAAAACAATATTAATCCTTAGTGGTCAGGACAATTTTACAGATAAAGTAATCAGCCTGTTAAGAACTGGTGATGTTGATTTAAAAGTATCTGATAATCTGGCTGATGCTGCTGCCAAAATTGCTTCCTTTCCCATATCATTATTCTTAATAAATTACAACATTATCCTCAAAGCTGATCGTTCTACTTTAATCTCGTTGTTCAAGGATGCCCGGAAAACGAAATTCGTTTTGTACCAAGTCCCTGCTGATGCTACTCGTCGGTTAGCATTTTACCGTATGGGTGCCTATCGGGTACTGGATGACCTGTACGAATCACCAGATATTGCGCATTTCTGCAAAAATGTCTTGGCTGAAGTTGAAACCGATGAGGAAGTGAAGGGAACAAGTTTCAGTGGTAGTTTACAGGATTTTAATTTGGCTGGATTGATCAATATTTTTGGGAAAGAAAAACGCAGTGGTGTGCTACGGATTCAAACTCCACTCGGTTCGGGAAAAATATACTTCAATAACGGACATATCTATCATGCCGTATCCGGGTATCGCAAGGGAGACGATGCGATTTTCTATATGCTGACCTGGAATAAAGGGTGGTTCAGTTTGCGCTCTTTACCAATGAAAAAGGTCAGGAATCGCATGCAGTTAAGTAATATCTGTCTGCTACTTCATAGTGAACAGGTACGCGGTGAATTTTTTTCACGTCTGCAGGAATTGGGTGGAGTTAATAAACAGATTCGCGTTGTACATCAGGGGGATCTGTATCAGATTGAAAAAGATCCCGTTTTTAAGGATTTCATTGAAAAAATGAACGAATTCCGCAGCATTAATGCCATCATCGGTTTTAGTCCATATAAAATGTTGGATACCCTGGGACAACTGATACAGTTAAAGAACACTAATAATCTGGAATTCCGGGAAATGGCCGGTGAAATAGTAGATCTATATGTTGATGAATCATATGAAGGGACCGGTTTAGCTGAACGTCTGCTTTCTTCAAAAGAGGTGAATGAATTACGCACCAAACTCAATGCTCAGGATATATTTAGTGGAAAACTGCTGATTCTGGGTTCAAAAACCTGTGGTAAAACAGATTTTATTCGTCTCTTTAATCAGGGTAGCCGCAGCGGTGTCCGCACCAACCAGGATCTTGATTTTACTAAAGTCGAACTGGATAAAGATTTTTATTTACAGGTCTTCGGCATCGGTGTGGATAAAAAGTTGACCGGTATTATAAAAAAATTATCCGAAGGATTACTCGGCTATATTTTCCTGATTGATGCTGACCAACCTGACGTACTGGAATATTCAAATTACTTGATGAATTATCTGGTCAAGACCTATGGTGTGCCCTGGACTTGTGCTGTAACCAATATTGATAAAAATAATACAAATCAACTCCGTAAGATCCGGACAGGTCTTACTATCCCGCCTCAGCGCGAAGTGTTAGTGTGTGATGTGACTGACAAAGATGATGTCCGGAATGTCGTTATGTCCTTGCGGGGAAGCGCAGAAGAATAAAGAAGGATAGATTCGTGACCGATGGTCTGATCATATCTTCGAATCGTGCTATTTTTGATGAATTCAATCTGAATTTTTCTTCAGAATTAACAAATTTTGAGTATGCGCAGTCGGTACAGACCGCACAAGAAGTCCTGGAATGGGAAATGTTAGATTATTTATTGATTATTGAAGAAAAGATTGAAGATATACAATTGATCATGCAAAATCTGCAGCGGTCACCGGAATTTAAAAAATTGCCAGTACTATGTTGTACGGCAAATACAGCCCTGACACGGCGTGAAATGCTATGGAAAACAATGGTTAAGGATATAATCTTTTTGCCGGTTTCTAAAGAAGAATTCCGCTTACAACTGGAGAGTTTTTTACACAGCATCACGGTGGTTGAGAGGGATCAGCAGATCACCGGCATGCAGGGAAAGCTGGAAGATTATAATTTACTGGATTTAATTCAGACTCTGGATCAAAATAAAAAAACCGGCATTCTGACTATGTATCACGGCCGCGATGAGGGTAAGATCTGGTTTATGAACGGACGTATATGTGAGGCTAAATTCCGGACTTTCGAAAATTTGGCTGCTATTTTTAAACTGGTAACCTGGTTGGAGGGTGATTTTACTATTTCCTTCGTTGAAGAAGAATATGAACCTAAGATTGAACAGGATAATCAACAAATTCTACTGGATTGTATTCAATATATCGACCATCGTAATAAACTTCTCGATAATCTGCCAGATCTGAACGAATCGCTGCTGATTTCACCCGAAACCGATATGGTACAAATGGAAACTGATCAGGCTAATCATTTACGTTTTTTTCAAGGAGGACAAACCATTATCGGTTTCCTGTCGGCCTTTGATCAAGATGAATTGAAACTTCTCGAGATTATTAAGGGATTTATTGAAAAACAACACTTGATGACCCGTGATATATTTGATAGTTATAAAACAGAACAGGAGCGGGAGGTAGGGGAGACAGGATTGAAAAGTGTTTTTAAGAAAATTTTTCGAGGTAAAGAAGGCGGTACAAACAAAACGCTACTGAAACAGGATACCAAGCCAGTAAAAACAAGTTCGGGGGGTGAAAGCGAAAAAGGCTTAATGGATAAAGATATTAAATATGATTATCTATTCAAACCGGAAAATGCTGATCTGATTCGTTTTAAGGAAAAGATTGAGAAAATCTGATGAATATTCTAGAAATACCGGTAATCAGTAGTCGCAAGAATGATAAAGAGAAATTATTTACTCTACTTTCCGATCGGGCGATACGTAAATTTGAAGGATTGGATGTAGGTTATCTTCAATTGCCGCCCGACTTTGGTATTTATTTTTATTTTTTAAATCAGGAAAATGAGGAATATTATTATCTGTGGGATTTGATTATACCGCAGGCAATCAGTTGCATTTTTATCTGCGATCTGAGTAATTCTGAAATATTCGAGAAAAATGTGAAGGTCATCCAGTATCTCGAACAACGATACCAAACGCCTCTCCAAATCTGTGCCTTACCTGTCCACGGTCTTGAGCCAAGTATTTTAAAAGCCAGAGGTTTTAGTGAATCGCATGGCCGGGAATTTCAGTATTTTAATCCCAAGGATAAAGCTACTGTTATAAAGATTCTGCAAAGAATAATTCAGCCAACCACCTGATTTCTCTCAGGAATGTATTCAAATAAAGTGAAATAATTCCCGAAACGACAATTTTAGTCAAGTGCACAGCTTTAGCGGGTAAAGGTCCTCTCTTCAACGCGGGTGAAATATGTACGTGAAGAGTAAGTTGGTTCTGCAGTCAATCTAAAGCGATAAGCGTCCGGCGGCACCCTTTTACCATATTCGGCCAGGACTGATTGGGTATATTTCATTTGTTCAAAAAATCTGGGATTTCCTTTGCCCATCCTGCCATCCCAGCTAATCTGGTGTTCACTCAACGGAACAAGTAGTTTCTTATCAGCGATCCGCTTGACAAATTTACCATTCCGATCGAGTACATCTATTGACACATACGATGGTTCGGTGACCTTAAAATGTATTAAAGTCGCGTCTTTTTGAGATTCCACCGTCACATCTTGTAGATCTGTGCCGATCCAATAATACTGAGCTCCGCTTTTTTCAGCTACGAATAATTGACCAAAACGACGATAAATTGTGATTCCCCGCGGTTCGTTGAATTCAAAATCATCATCTCCTGCCCGCCCGAAGGAGATAATGTAATTAAGATCATGATCAAGTTTATGGATGCAATGATTTTGTGAGTCGGTGATTAAAACCTGATTATAATAATCCAGGCAGACATATTCCAACCTGGCCTGAGCATAACCAAAGTCACGGCAGCGGATCGTACGTAATAATTTACCTTGCAGATCAAATTTACTGATCCGCTGGTTAGTGGAATCAATTACCACTAAAAAATTTTCACCTCCACTATATTGTTTATATTTTTCATCCACATCAGTAATCGCAATTCCATTGGGATTTAATAGACGTCTGCCATCATCGAAGGCGTAACGGAATTGATTCTCTTTGTCAAATACCTGAATACGGTTGTTTCGTGAATCGCTGACATAAACATTACCATGCGAATCCAAGGCAACCTGCAAAGGATACTGAAAATAACCCGGTTCCGATCCCGGACCACCGATGGAAGACACAAATTGCAATTCATGTGCCGGATTAAATAAACGTACCAGGCGATGATTTCCAGAATCAGCCACATAAACATCACCCCGGCTATTGGCACAAATACCGTGCGGCTCATTTAAACGTCGAAGACCTTTTTCGTTAAGTCCATATACTCCCAATCCCCACATGGACTTGTTATAAATAATATTATTTTGTCCGGAGTTGACACCATATACAGTTAATTCATCATCATCATGTGGATCATCAGGGTCTTCCCAGGAATCGAGCCTGACACAGGCCAGTCCCTGTGGATCCCGGAATTTTACCTTAAAACTCATGAATAAAAAGAGTTCGGTTGGCCCAGCTTTTCGTATGCCATAGGTATGGCGATAAGTTGGAAAAACAAATGTAGTAGGGTGGTAGGATAACGAATCAGGATTATCACTATAAATCAGTAGAATAAACGTCAAAAACCATACGGGCATTAATCAACCTTTTCAAGTTTATTGAAAACCTCCCGACCTTCGAAATATGTTGACATTACACTCGCTTTACCGATATCATGTACGGGAATATTGAATATGTTCAGGTCGAGGACGATAAAATCAGCTGCTTTACCCGGTTCAATAGAACCAGTTACATTTTCCAGGAAATTAGCGTAGGCGCCGTTTATGGTAAAACTGCTGATCATTTGTTCAAGCGAAACTTGTTCTTCCGGCCACAGGATCTCTCGAAGATCTTTATTATCCGGCAGACACCTGGTGATGCCGGTTTGAATTGCCTGTAGCGGATTACAGGGAACTGTTACCGGATAATCACTGGCAGAGGCAACTATGACTCCCGCTGTAAAAAAACTGGCCAGGGGATATTCTTTATCTGCACGTTCCTGGCCCAGATATGGCAGTTGTAAATTATAATAATAATCATCTTTCA
>CAYSHN010000213.1:0-6380 GCA_964430815.1 uncultured Calditrichota bacterium
GGATAAAGTGTACATGTATCTTTGTATGGAAAAAGCTGATGTCTGGTCGCAGATTTTTGGTTACTGCTATCAGAATAATTCCATTTTTGAACAAGATTTTGCGCAAAAGACGATCGGCAGAATATATAAATTACATTAATATTTCAGTAACTATTCTTAGCAGGCTCTAGACTCAAACTGGACACTGCATTTAGATAATTTTTTTCTCTGGAGAGCGGTACATTCCAGACTTCACCTTTTTCCCAGCGGTCATAGAAATCAAAGAAATGGGGACTCACCGGATTTCCCGATTGCCCGGCCGGTAACATAAAGGTATTGGCATCTATATCACTGAAATCGAATACCAAACGTGCACTGGGTCCGCCAATGGCTGAGAATTTTCCATTTTGCTGACGAAGCGATGTGGTAGCATTAAGCGTTCCCGGTGATCCGCCGCGTGCAAAGGGGCCGCGCCGCAAATCGAATAGTTGGGTAATTAATGGAATTTCGGCCAGAGGATGTCCGGGGGATAACTGCTGCAAATCACCCCAATTTTTGTTTTTAACCTGTTCCAGAGTTACCTGCATGGCTTTTTGAGCGATATCGTCCCTGCTTTCTATACGATCCGTGGTGGATTGATCATCAAACCACTTTTGGTTACCCTGATTGTAGAGATATTCCATAACATAATCACGGAATAGAATTCGGTTATTAAATACACCGGCCATTTCCTTGAATTCATCGGCAAAGGTTAATTGTTTTAAATTATATAACCAGGTCTCAACAATAGAGGCGGCTGTTGAATCCGCGGCCATCTGTCCCTGCCATTTTTCGATAATCTTGGTTTGAGCTCCGGCTTCTAATTTCTGCAATATTCTGATAATTTCCGTTTTCCAGCGTAAAGCGGACGGGGAAATTATATCCATCTGAAATTTCGTCATATCTGCTGCAGTTAAATTATTCCGGGAATGTAATAGTTCGGTAATCCTTAAAATGCGATCTTCAGCAAAATTCCCGGGAACCAGCGAATCTCCGATCTGTCCCGGTTGATTGTTACAGGTAGCCAGCCAACCCTGCAGAGAATTGTATGAACTGGGAGTCTGATCTGACGGATAGTAACCCCGCCAGGTATATTCATCATCCCAACCTGGAAATTGGACCTGTTTGCGGTTACCATTGCGAATTGGGATAGGTGTACCCAACTGATACCCGGTATTACCCAGGACATCGGCATAAACCCAATTTGCATTTAAAGCACCAAAATTTGTGATCGCTTTCCGAAAGTTTTTAAAATTGGCAACCCAGGCCAGATCAAAAGCCGCGCTGACTCCCCGACTAATTGAGCAATCAAATCCTGCCCAGTACAGACAGGTGGCTTGCTGCAAAGAATCGTTTTCGGCCAGGACAGGTCCGTGCCGACCGATTTTTACCAGCAACGTATCGGCGCTCTGATGTCCTTTGACCAAAATGATTTCCTTGATCAGTTCAAATTTTTGCCAATAATCAGCCACCTGATATTGTCGAGAATCATGATCTCTGGTCCGTTCAAGATAGTAATCGGTGATGTCAACTCCTCCGGCAGTAAAGGCCCAGGCAGAATTTTTATTACGACCGTAAACAACGTAGGGTAATCCCGGTGTGGTCAAGCCTAATACATCCAGTGAATCCTGCTGACCATGGATGCCGATCGCGTACCAGAATTGTGGCAGCATCGAAATATCAAGGTGGGGATCACTGGCCAGGATAGCTGCACCTTTTTGGGTCTTATACGGGGCAACTACCCAGGCATTGGAAGACTCGGCCAGGGTATTGGGTACAGATTCAAACGACCAGTCGGGAAAAGGAATCATAAAATCGCAGACACGTTCAGGTGGAACCTTTTTCATCAATTCCAGATAGAAATCATCCGGGGTCTGTAATACATGCGAATACCAGGTTTGGTAACTAAAGATGCTCAGGCAGTCTTTCAACGTCCAGGTTTCAAAATCACAACGCAGCAGGTGATATTCGAAGGGTAATGTTCTTAAACTCTGAACTCCGCTATTTATTCCATCCACATATGCCTGGAGTCTTATTTTACTCCTTTCATCCAGTTGAGCGAGTTCCCGTTCGGCCATGCGCATATGCCCAATTTTTCGTTGCAGTTGATCAAAAGCGAGAGTTCGCTCGCCAAGTAATTCCGATAACCTTCCTTCGGCCACCCGCCTGATTAAATCCATCTGGAACAATCGATCGGAGGCGTGTAACCACCCTACCGTGAACCAGGCATCATGTTCAGACTGAGCCCAGATCTGGGGAATGCCCATTTGATCAAAATTGATATCAACCTTTGATTCCAGACCATCGATCACTTTCACGCCCATATGCTGCGGCAGGGATTTATTGATGATATAATAGATATATACAGAGAAGGCCGTCAGTGAAATTATTATAAAAATGACCAATAGAAGCAAAACTCGTTTTATCTTCTTCAATTTAATATTCTCTCTTTTTTAACTTATTTCAGAATTGGGACGATTTCCTGTTGAAGAGGTTGGGTATAGATATGGATATTATCCTCGGCAATATAGACGTCAATTTCACTTCGCATTCCATAATCCGCAAAATAGAGACCCGGTTCGATTGAAAAACAACTCCCGGCTACAATTTCACGTTCATCCTTTGTTTCCAGGCTATCAATATTGACTCCATTAGCATTCAATTCCCTGCCGATCGAGTGTCCCATACGATGCAAAAAATTACTTTCGTAACCAGCTGATTTAATTAAAGTTCTGCCAAATTCATCCACCTGGTATCCGTAAATCTTTTTTCCAGATTTAATTGATTTTTCAAGGTAATCGATTACTTGATCACGGGTTTCACTGATGACTTTAAAAATCCGGCTATATTCTTCAGGTATCTCATCTCCCACATAACCGACCCAGGCTACGACTGCATAAACAGCATGTTCATTTCTTTCTTTGGCTGAAAGATTCAGTTGTACAATCGAACCCGGATAAATTGGAGCAAAACGGTTTTTAGCTGGATAATAGTGGGGATTACCACTGTTTTTACCGGTGGAAACTATAGCTGGATAATCAGAAACCAGGGACCGGGATCTAAGCTCATTCATCACATACCGCTGGACAATATATTCATTCACTTCTTCATGATGTTCCACTTTACGTTTAATCAATTTAAAAGTCTTAGTGACCAGATCGGATAACTGTTTGGCTACATTAATATGCATACTAAGTTGGGCGGGTGACCAACAGGATTCAAATTGCTGCACTAAACCGGCCGATGTAACCAAGTCCAGGTGATAACTTTTCAACAATTCAAAAGTACCAGCATCGATTTTAGAGATATAAGGAATAGCATTCCGCGGTGAATATTGTATGGCGATTTTCCCTCCGTTCTTAAATATCCTGCCCAATTTTTCTTCCATTTCCTGCCAGCTAAGATATACTTCTTTTTTGCCCGGCAGATGATCCAAAACATCTCTTTCGATACTATGGACCAGTTTAACAGGTACCCCCCTTGCGGGGATATAAAACCACCACCGCCTGGTTTGGGTTTTATCACTGGGAATATTAAGTATTATACGGGCGATGGGATCACTACCCTGGAAATCATAAAAAAGCCAGCCATCTATTTTATTATTGTTCAAAGTGCGTTGAATAGCGGTCAGATCAAATCCCGACATGCAATTCTCCCCTTTTATAACTAATTGATTTTACTAGATATATATTGTCAGTTTTTACTTACCTTTATTTTTGCAGAATAAACACTCATCTCTTTGCGTTAAAACTCTACGAGTCATATAACTTTATTGTTACGATCAAAATATAATAAAATTAAAGGGTTAATAAAAATCTTTACTGCAGGGCCGCACAAATATACCGAAATACGAAAAAAAAGTTGAACCGCTTAGTTTTACTTATGTAAATTATTAGCACTGTAATGAATTGAGTGCTAAAGAATTGCAACTAAAGTTAAGTCTATGTATAAATGAAAACCAATTAAGGAGAAACTTATGAAGATTAAACCGTTGTCCGATCGTGTCGTAATTGAGCCTCTGGAGGCACAGGATAAGACCAAAGGAGGAATTTATTTACCAGATACGGCTAAAGAGAAACCGCAGATGGGTAAAGTTATTGCCGCTGGCCCGGGAAAAACTTCCGATGAAGGTAAACTCATCCACATGGAGGTAAAAGTTGGCGATAAGGTTTTATACGGCAAATATTCCGGTACCGAAGTTACAGTTGAGGGTAAGGACTATTTGATCGTACGCGAAAGTGATATTCTGGCAATCGTATAATATAAATATAAAAGAAAATCGGAGGTTAAGAGTATGGCTAAAATAATTCTGTATGATACCGAGGCGCGTGCCAAATTGAAGGCAGGTATTGATCAATTGGCACATATCGTTAAAGTCACCCTGGGACCCAAAGGACGCAATGTGGTCATCGATAAAAAATTCGGTGCGCCCACTATTACCAAAGACGGCGTTACCGTGGCTAAAGAAATTGAACTGGAAGATCCCATGGAGAATATGGGTGCTCAGATGGTCAAGGAAGTTGCTTCCAAGACTAGTGATGTAGCCGGGGATGGAACCACTACGGCAACTATTCTGGCTCAGGCTATTTATACCGAGGGTCTTAAAAATGTCACAGCCGGTGCCAATCCTGCTGAATTAAAAAAAGGTATAGAACTGGCCGTGGCAAGAATAGTCGAAGAGCTGAAAAAAATGAGCAAAAATGTTGGTGGTAAAAAGGAGATCGCTCAGGTTGGCGCTATTTCAGCCAATAATGATGTAACCATCGGTAATCTGATTGCCGATGCTATGGACAAAGTCGGCAAAGATGGTGTGATCACGGTAGAAGAAGCCAAATCCATCGAAACATCTCTGGATGTGGTAGAAGGTATGCAGTTTGACCGCGGTTATGTTTCCCCTTATTTCGTCACCGATCCGGAGAACATGGAAGTCGTGTTAGAGGATCCGCTTATTCTGATTCATGATAAGAAAATCAGTAATATGAAGGAATTGTTACCTGTTCTGGAAAAAGTTGCCCAGATGGGTAAGAGTTTACTGGTCATTGCTGAGGATATTGAAGGGGAAGCTCTGGCCACCATGGTAGTGAATAAATTACGTGGTACCTTAAAGATAGCATCGGTTAAAGCGCCCGGTTTTGGTGACCGTCGTAAGGCCATGCTGGACGACATCGCTATTCTGACTGGCGGTCGGGTGATCAGTGAAGAGGCTGGTTTCAAACTCGAGAACACCACCGTGTCCGATCTCGGTTCGGCGAAGCGCATAACGATAGACAAAGATAATACCACCATCGTGGAAGGTGCCGGTAAGTCAGCGGATATCAAGGGTCGTGTTGCCCAGATCCGTACGCAGATTGATAACACTACCAGTGATTATGACCGTGAAAAATTGCAGGAACGATTGGCAAAATTGGCCGGCGGAGTAGCCGTGTTGAAAATTGGGGCGGCCACAGAAGTGGAAATGAAAGAGAAAAAAGCCCGGGTTGAAGATGCACTCCATGCCACCCGTGCCGCTGTTGAGGAAGGTATTGTTCCCGGCGGCGGTGTAGCCTTCCTGCGCTGCCTGAAAGCTCTGGAGAGCATGAAGGTTAAGGAACAGGACCAGGCTATTGGTATCAATATTGTAAAACGCGCTATTGAGGAACCGATTCGCCAGATCGTACAAAATGCAGGCAAAGAAGGTGCAGTGATTGTTGAAGAAGTGAAGAAAAAATCCGGTGCCTACGGTTATAATGCCGCCACAGAACAGTTTGAGGATCTGATGGAAGCCGGTATTATCGATCCGACCAAGGTAACCCGTACAGCCTTGGAAAATGCGTCTTCGGTCGCAGCCCTATTACTGATGACCGAAGGTCTGGTTACCGAGAAACCGGAAAAAGAATCAAAAACTCCACCTATGCCTCCGGGCGGTGGAATGGGTGATATGTATTAATCATCATTTCTCCCTGCTTGAACCCTGGTCAGCGGCAACGCCGATCAGGGTTTTTTATTTTAGTTTGATAAAAAATGGGATTATTAATATATTAAGTTTTATAACAGTGAATGTAAATTATGGATGTTATCAAACTTACGAATATTGTTTTCTACGCTCATCATGGATACTATAAGGCCGAACGGGAGCTGGGCCAAAGATTTGAAGTGGATATCGAAGTGGAATGCGATTTGCATGAAGCAGTGACCAACGATGATCTGAAGTTAACTGTCGATTACCGGCGTATTTATGCCATTGCCAAGGATACTTTTGAAAATAATAAATTCAAACTCCTGGAGACAGTAGCTAATCGTATCGCCGCTCAAATAATACAGATAAATCCTGTTCAGGCTGTTCTGATCAGGGTGCGCAAACCGCATGTTCCGTTAAAAGGGTT
>CAYSHN010000214.1:0-6345 GCA_964430815.1 uncultured Calditrichota bacterium
CGCAGCAGATAACAACCTTTCTGACAATAGACCACCTGCCGGGCTAGTTTGATATCGGTACCACGACCGGCCATGTTGGTAGCAATAGTTACGGCTCCAGGCTGTCCGGCGAACCGTACAATTTCCGCTTCCTGCTTATGATATTTGGCATTGAGCACACTGTGTTTGATTCCTTTGCGTTTCAGCATACGGCTTAAGGTTTCCGATACTTCGACTGAAATGGTGCCCACCAGCACCGGTCGTCCAACCTTATTCATGCGTTCGATTTCATCGATCACTGCATTATATTTTTCACGTTTGGAACGATAGATCAAATCATTATAATCGATCCGGCGAACAGCTTCATTGGTCGGGATAACCACTACATCGAGTTTATATATTTCCCAGAATTCAGAAGCTTCCGTTTCGGCGGTTCCGGTCATACCGGCTAATTTTTTATACATCCGGAAATAGTTTTGCAAAGTTATGGTAGCCAGGGTCTGGGTTTCCCTTTCAATCTTGACGTTTTCCTTGGCTTCAATGGCCTGATGTAAACCGTCACTATAACGACGGCCATGCAGGATCCTGCCGGTAAATTCATCAACAATCAGGACTTTACCATCGGTGACTACATATTCCACGTCCTTTTCATAAAGCGTATAAGCCCGCAATAACTGGGATATATTCTGTAAACGTTCACTACGATCGGCAAAGGTTTGCTGGATATTCGTCTTTTTCTCGAATTTCTGCTGTTCACTCAGAGTGCTGTCATGCTCAATTTTAGCAATTTCTTCACCTAGGTCGGGAATCAAAAACAATTCTGGTTCCTGCGGAGAAAGCTCGGTACGGCCTTTTTCAGTTAAATCAAGTACATGGTTCTTTTCATCCACTGTATAATACAGTTCACCAAAGTAGTGTTCGTCGGAGGTTTTGTTCTGCCCCTTATCCCGCAGGTAAGCATTCTCGACCTCCTGTACCAGTTTTTTATTCGATGGATCCTGATACAATTTTAATAGTCTTTTATGTTTGGGGGCACCTTTTTCAGCAATAAAAAATTTTTCACCGGCAGCAAAGGTATCCCCCTGAGTCATTAGTTCTTCTCCCTCAGAGAGCAGTTGAGTGACTAATTTCATCTGTCGGGACACCAGTTTTTCTACTGACGGTTTCATTTCCCCGAAGCGCTGGGTGGAAACACTGACCGGTCCGGAAATGATCAGTGGCGTGCGGGCTTCGTCAATCAGAATATTATCGACTTCATCAACAATGGCATAATGATGTCCCCGCACCTGTACGATATCGTCAACAGATCCGGCCATGTTATCACGCAGATAGTCAAAACCAAATTCATTGTTGGTACCATAGGTAATATCCGCATTATAAGCTTCCCGTCGTTGCTCTGGTGTCATCTCATTTAAAATCACGCCCACTGTTAAGCCCAGATATTTGTAGACTTCTCCCATCCACTCTGCATCACGCTGAGCCAGATAATCGTTGACGGTGACCAAATGCACCCCTTTACCTTCCAGGGCATTCAAATAAATGGGTAAGGTGGCAACCAGTGTTTTTCCTTCGCCGGTAGCCATTTCAGCAATTTTACCCTGATGCAACACAACTCCTCCGATCAACTGCACATCATAAGGTACCATATCCCAGGTTTGCTCTTGCCCTACAACTTTCCAGGTCTGTCCCAGCAGTCTGCGGCAGGCTTCTTTCACTGCAGCGAAGGTCTCGGGTAATAATTCGTCTAAGGTTTCGCCTCTAGTCAACCGTTCTTTAAATTCATTGGTTTTAGCCTGCAATTCCCCGGCACTGAGTTTTTTATATTCTTCGCAATAGGCATTGATTTCGTCGACCAATGGTTCAAGTTTCTTACGATCCCGGTCGTGTTTACTGCCGAAAATTTTTGTCAGAATATTTAAAAGCATGTCATAACCTCATTAATAACCATTAAGCAGCCGATCGCCCAGGAATACCGGTAAACCTGCCTTAATAATTTTTTCCCGCGTCAGGATTGCATCATAACTCAAACGGATGTATTCAAGTTGACCCGTTTCAGAATTATAAACGCAGAAACAGGTCTTTGGGTTTCCATCCCGTGGTTGGCCGACGCTACCGACATTAATGATATATTTATCCTGGTCGCTCAATACATACTTTTGTACTTTAATAAAACCATCCTTTTTAGAAAAAATGACCGGAAAATGGGAATGCCCGATAAAGCAGATATTCTGGGTAAAAGTCTCGAATTCCTCCCTGGCATCCTTTTCAGTCAAAACATATTTCCACATGACTGGATCGGATGGGGTGGCATGAACTAATAATATCTTATCCTCCTGCCAGGTAAAATCCAGAGATAATATAAAATTCTTACTGGTGGCAGATAATACACTAAAGGTCCAGTAAGTAGACAGTTTGGCAAAATCGTTGAAGTAATTGACACTGGTTTCACCAATGGCGGCATGATCATGATTTCCTATCACCACTTTAGAACAAGAGTGCGCCACCATATCCAGGCACTCATTAGGATCGGCGCCATAACCTACGATATCCCCCAGGCAATAGATCTGGTCAATACTGTTTTCACGCAGATATTGCAGCACCACCTGCAGCGCCTCTAAATTTCCATGGATATCGGATATGATGGCAATACGCATAGATTATTAAGGTTGGTATAGTTTCGAGATTAATCCTCGCCCGGTTTTTTTTATACGCTTCTCACCGGATAATTTTTTAAATAAGGCATCCAGTAATCCATTTACAAATTTACCACTGGCGGCTGTGCTATATTTTTTTGCCAATTCAATGGCTTCGTTGATGGAAACCTCAGGGGGAATTTCGCTAAAATAGAGAAATTCGACCAGAGCCATCCGCAGTAGCACCTTATCCAGTACGGCGACTCGTTTTAAATCCCAGTTTTTCAACAGCAGCGATATTTCATCATCAATCTCCTGTTTATGCTCATGATAAAGAGCAACTAGTTGCTGTACATACGTGGTGCACTGGATATGAGCATTTTGCTCCAGTCGGGTCAATTGATCCGACCAGGGATCCGGATTGAATTCACAGGCGAATAAAACCCGTAATACAAATTCCCTCTCACGACTGCGGTTGATATGTTTTTGTTCCAAAGTATATTTTTGCTTATGCTATTTAGTTTAAAGGTTGAAATAAGTTAAATTGCTTTGAACCGCATCATTATTACTCTTCGGTGTCACGCGATCCTTCCTTGGCATAGGCATTGATGATATCCTTGACCAGTTTATGACGTACCACATCGGATGAATCCAGATAGACAAATTTGATCCCGGCAATACCCTGCAGGATTTTCTGAATACCCAGCAGTCCCGCTTCCTTGGTTTTAGGCAGATCGATCTGGGTGATATCACCATTGACAATGCATTTGGAATATACACCCAACCGGGTTAAGAACATTTTCATCTGCATAAACGTGCAATTCTGCCCTTCGTCCAGCAGTACAAAAGCATTATTCAAAGTTCGCCCACGCATATAAGCCAGCGGTATTACTTCGATGATCCCCTGATCGATTTGTTTACGTAAGACCGGCATGGCTACAATATTTTCCAGGGCATCATATAAGGGGGTCAGATAAGGATTAATCTTTTCACGGTAGTCGCCCGGCAGATAGCCCAGATTTTCACCGGCCTCTACCGCCGGCCGGGCCAGGATTATTTTATTCACTCGTTTCTTATTGAGATAAGCAACCGCCATGGCCACGGCCAGATATGTTTTACCGGTACCGGCTGGACCGATACAAAAAACGATATCATTTTCCTCTACTGCCTGACAGTACTGCTGCTGACCGGGAGTGTTTGGTTTCACATTACCCGCTGACATATATAGCACAACTGAATTCTGATCAGCCTCCGGATGTGGTACTGTACCAACCTGCTCAGATTCCCCTTTAATAATCTGTATTACAGTTAACAAATCTGTGCG
The DNA here is from genome assembly GCA_964430815.1 of uncultured Calditrichota bacterium. Taxonomy (GTDB): domain Bacteria; phylum Calditrichota; class Calditrichia; order JAJRVZ01; family JAJRVZ01; genus CAVZSQ01. Next base: position 3,937 of record CAYSHN010000214.1, read on the forward strand.
ACTGAGATTTTTATTACGGTTAATAGTAATAACGAGTTCACGCAGCAGCTCTTCTACCTGTTGGACTTCCGGTTTAGGGCCAACCAGTTTAATCACATTCCCTCGGCCCAGTAAAGAGACCTTAAAATATTTCTCAATAATTTTTAAATTCCGGTCGTTGGCACCATAAAATAACAGTGGATCGGTATCAGGCAGAATAAATTCTGTTTCAATTTCTTCGAGATCGGTCGACAATTACTTCCTCCACGTACACTGGCTAAGACAATAATAAAAAAGAGCTCTTAATCAACCGATTAAGAGCTCTTTTGATTATATAACTTATGTATCAGTATCTAAACAAACATGCACGTTTATTTGGGAACCTGCAACACCTGCCATGGATAAATTAAATTAGGATCTTCTACGATATCCTTGTTGGCTTCATAGAGTTTTTGCCATTTGAAGGTGCTGCCATATACATTCGAGAGACCAGCGATTTTGGCCAGGAAATCCCCTCTGGCTACCAGGTACTCATTGGGACCCACATCACGAGGAATACGGAAAGTTTGAGCCGGATAGATCAAATCGGGATTCTTGATCAAATCTTTATTGGAAGTATAAATTCTCATCCAGGCATAAGGATCACCGTACATTTCCTTCATGCCGGCAATTTTCCACAGATAATCGCCGCGCACAACGGAATAGGTATCCGGGACAGCCGGTTTCCCTTTTTCTTCCGCTTGTTTAATCAAACTTTCTACAGCATCCAGAGCCGCCATATTTTCAGACAACAGCGCCAGATTATCGCCGCGCATCTGCGCCAACCGGTCTTTTAATGCTTTCACCTCATCTTTACGGCGATAGATCTCCTCCGGGGACAGGCTTAGAAAAGCACTGGCATCGGAACGTAGTTGTGCAGCCTGTTTCTTATAGGCATCGGCTGCATCTTTAGTTGTTCCCAGAGCAGTATAAATTTCACCCCATGCGGCATCAATTGATGCCTGGGTTTCATCATTGCATTTCTTTGCAGCTTCGATCCGTTGATCTTCCAGGGTGATAGCATCCTGTGCTGCTTTTACTCTTCCCTGCCATTCTTGCACTAAAGCATTATATTCATCCATCTTCATTTCTTCATAATTATAAGATTGGGCAAAAATGGTGGAAGAAAGAGTTAGCAATATCATCAGAATCAGGTATAAAACAGATTTCGTTACTTTCATCTTTATGCCTCCTAATATTTTCTAATTAAATTTTTACTTTCCTGCCTTTTTTGCTTCCAATCTTTGCAGTACTAAGTCTTTTTCCGCTTTCACTTTTTCCAGTTCAGCTTTCTTAGCAGCACATTGAGATTCCAGCGTAGTGGCTTCCTGCTTTTTACTGGCCAGGGTTTGCTCAGCTGATAGTGCAGCTGCCTTTGCTTCTTCCAGGGCTTTGATCTGTTCTTCATCAGGATGTGATGTACAACCCGCTAACCATCCGAATACAATCAAAATTGGAACAATAATCTTCAACTTACTCACTAATATTTTCATATGCCAAGCCTCCTTGAATGTGGGATTATAAGAGTAAAAGAAACTTTTTAAAAGTAATAAATATCATTTTATATGTCAAGTTAAATCATATAAAATTATCGTCTTAAATCTTTAAATACTTAAATAATTACTTTAATTTTATTATACCTGTAAATCTAAATTTATTCTTTATTTAACAGGTCAAGACCTAACTCTTTTAACTGGTCAGCGTCGACAGAATCCGGCGCGCAATCCATCAAGGACAAAGCGGAGGCAGTTTTCGGAAAAGCGATAACATCACGCAGTGATGCTGATCTAGTCAAGAGCATCACCAACCGGTCAAGACCGAAAGCGATCCCGCCATGTGGTGGCGCCCCATACTGTAATGCTTTAAGCAAGAATCCGAATTTCTGCTCTGCTTCCTGATCAGAAATATTCAACATGCGGAAAACACGTTTTTGAATTTCGGCATCATAAATTCGTATACTACCACCTGCAATTTCGGTTCCGTTAATCACCAGGTCATACGCCCGGGCTTTAACCTGCTGCGGCGCATTCTCCAGTTTATCCAGATCGGCCGGTTGCGGTGAAGTAAAGGGGTGATGCCGGGCCATCCAACGCTTTTCTTTTTCCTCGAATTCCAGCATGGGAAAATTGACTACCCATAACCAGCGGTCCTGATCCGGTTTGATTAAGTACAGGTCAGCTCCCAGGCGCAGGCGCAATTCCCCCATAGTCAGTAACGTTTTTTCATAGGCCCCGGCCACGATAAAAATAATCCCCTCATTAATATCGCCGAATGCCTTGACTAGTGCGCTTTTTTCTTCAGGCCGTAGGTATTTGGCCGCAGCTCCTTCTACTTCGGTTCCATGCAGGCGTAACCAGATCAATCCGGCCGCTCCTAAACTTTTAACATATT
>CAYSHN010000215.1:0-6335 GCA_964430815.1 uncultured Calditrichota bacterium
ACGTATCACCAGATCGACTTCCTGAAAAAAGGATTCCGGATCGAAAACTACACCGTTACCGATGACACAAATTACTCTGGGCCATAGAATTCCACCCGGGATTAGATGAAATACGTATTTTTGCTTTTTTAAATATACAGTATGCCCGGCGTTTGCCCCGCCCTGGTAACGGGCTACCAGATCCGTGCGTTCTGACAGGAAATCAACCAGTTTGCCCTTTCCTTCATCACCCCATTGTCCACCGATTATAATTGTTGCTGACATGATCACTCACTGGATTTAATCAATTCGAGCACAAAAAAACACCCTCCGGCACTGCACTTTTTGGCATTCTAAAAATTTCTTCGCACATCGGAGGGTTATAGGATAAATGGTACGTTTCTAAATTCGCAAATAAATATATGTGCCGTATCCGTTCAGAGTTTACATTTAATCCTGGTGGTCAGAACGAAGCAGCTGCTTCTTCGAACGTTCCGCATATATGAAAAACCGAATTTAATTTTGTTGATTTAAGCAGCGCCATTACTTTATCCGGAACCTGGATCAGGCGAAGTCCACCTTTATTATTTTGCAGCAGAGTGACCGCACCGATCAGAATGCCCAGACCCGAACTATTCATAAGTTCTACATTTTTTAAGTTTATAATAACTTTTGTCTTTTTTTCATCGATTAACCGGTTAATGGCATCATTTATTTCAGTTGCTTCGGGCCCACCCATAATTTTCCCGGTCAGGGCCAGGATCACCAATCCTTTTGTTTCGCTAACCGTGTACTTCATACTTTTTTCCTTACTTTTGTTTGGCTTTGGCAGGTCGTAAATGCCAATCCACTACCAGGGCGGTTGCTATCCAGATACTGGAATAGGTTCCGATGATGATACCGAAAAGCAAAGCTATTGAGAAATCACGCAAAACTTCTCCACCGAAAAAGATTAGTACCACCACAACTCCTATGGTAGTCATGCCGGTTACGATTGTTCGGCTTAGCGTTTCATTTATACTCCGGTTTACAATCTCTACATATCCTGTCGAATCTTTTGCACGCACTCTCAAATTTTCTCTCACCCGGTCAAATACAACAATAGTATCGTTAATTGAGTAACCAATCAGGGTAAGAATGGCTGCTACGATCTGAGCGGATATTTCGATATTAACCACAGAAAAGAATCCAATGGTAATAATTGTGTCATGGAACAGGGATATAATAGCAGCTACCCCGTATTTAAACTGGAATCGAAACATAATATAAATTAACATCAGAACCATCGACCAAAGGACAGCATACAAAGCTTTCCCAATCAATTCTTTCCCGACTTTTGGGCCTACTTTTTCAAGCCGGACTTCGCTAAATGGATTATCCGGTAGGGCTTTCTGTATTATCGGTACAATGATGGAATCTAGTTTTTCACCTTCGTTCTTAATATTAGCCCGAATGACAATTTCGTTTAAAGTGCCGTAATGTTTTATTTCACTATCGCCATACCCGGCTGATGAAACTGCTGTACGGATCTGCTCGATTTGCACATCTTTTTCAAATTTTAATTGTAGCAGTATACCGCCGGTAAAATCAACATTATAGCGCGGACCACCATGAACGATCAAGGAAATAATACCAATTATAATAAGAGTCGCACTGAAAATATATCCATATTTCCGCTTGCCTATAAAATCAAAATTAGTATTCAATAGCAATTGCATTTTAAACAGGCTCCTTAGCTAAATCATATACTCAATCGTTGAACATTCCATTTTCCAATTAAATAATCATAGATCATTCGTGTAATTACGATTGCTGTAAACATACTGGAAACTATACCAATCATCAAGGTCAGGGCAAAACCCCGTACCGGTCCGGTACCAAAGTTGTACAGCACTACCCCGGCGATGAAGGTCGTGACATTAGAATCCAGAATAGCCCGGAAAGCATTACGGTAGCCCAGATCAACTGCCGCTTTGATGGTTTTCCCATGGCGCATTTCTTCTCTGATCCTTTCATTGATCAGCACATTGGCATCGACCGACATACCCATGGTCAGAATGATACCGGCAATACCGGGTAGGGTCAGAGTAGCATTGAAGTAACCCATAACGGCTAGAATAAATAAAATATTAGCAAACAGTGCCACATCGGCTATAACCCCTGACCAGTTGTAATACAGAATCATGAACAAAGCGACGACAATGAATCCCAGGATGGCCGAGTAACTGCCCTGCTTGATCGAATCGCGTCCCAGAGAGGGGCCGACGGTTCGTTCTTCAATGGTCTTCACCGGCGCCGGCAGCGCACCCGCTCTTAAAACAATAGCCAGATCTTTCGCTTCGTCCATTGAGTTTAATCCGGTGATACGACTGCGCCCATCACGGATTTTTACCTGGATTTCCGGAGCCAGATACACTTTATTATCCATTATGATGGCCAGGCGTTTCTTGATATTTGCACCGGTTAACCGTGAAAAAATACGGGCGCCTTCATCATTTAAAGTCAGGGATACTTCAAATTTGCCGATGGAATTAGGATCCATCTGGCTGCCGGTCATCGGATCGGCTTCAGTAATAGTTTCACCGGTCAGTTCCGCTTGACTAAATACCAGGTAAAGCTCATAATAACGATCATACTTCGCTTCAGAGCCCCACAGAAATTCAGCAGCCCCTGCTTCATCGCTAATAATTTTCTTAACCTCTGGTAATTCTAATACTTGCTTGAATTTTGCTTCTTTCTCGATAGGCACTAAGATTGCCTGACGGTTATTAGGATCCTGGAAAAACAAATTTGCTTCAAAAATTGTTTCTTGACCCGAGACAGTATCGCTGCGAGTCGTATCACGTCGGGATTTACCGAATAATTTGTCCAGACTGACGCTACTATCGCTTGTTGTTTCTTCTTTTTCGTCTGATTGGATCATCGTACTGTCCGACGGCGATACTTTCGACTGGATAAATTTGTACAGTTTATCCGCGACATTAACACAAATTTCGGGATCCCGCAGCAGGCGGAATTCCAGTTTAGCCGTCTTACCGATCAATTCACGTACACGCGCTGGATCGGTGATTCCTGCTAATTCGATGATAAGGCGGGAATCCCCCTGGCGCTGAATGATTGGTTCGGCCACACCGAATTGATCCACGCGATTAGTCAGAATTTCAAGAGCACGGGTTACCGTTTCTGAGGATTGGATACGTAAATAATCGATGATCTTTTGTTCATTATTCAGTTCACGGGATCCATAATAACGCATCAAATTACTTCCGTCAGCCTGCAGATTGGCATTTAAGACAGATATAAAATCTTCATCAGTCCCTTCAGTCTCGACGGCACTCTTATTAAGGGCGGCTGTAAACGTTTCATTTTTATTTTTGGCCAGTTGATTTAACAATTCTTTAATATCAACTTCCATTACAATATGCATCCCACCCTGTAAATCCAAACCCAGATTAATTGTTTTCGACCTGAGTTTGACCATTCCTTTTTTATCTTTAAGTTCCAAGGCCGCGATCTGCTCTTTACTCATCCTATATAACTTATAGGTCGGGTAAAGCAAATAAAACGACAGCATTACTGCCAGGGTGATAAAAATAAGTTTCACGGTGATACTCGTTCGCATCCGAACTACTCCTTTTTTATGCTTAAGCGCACAATTTTTTACATTAAAAAGATTTAAAATTTAATTTTATAGTCTATTAAAGTCAATGAAAATAAAGATTTCTTTATTTGATTCATCCGGCCTTTTGTAGTTAAGAGATAAGTTTTAAAAATTGTTCTTCACTGATTGTCGGAATACCCAGACGCTTTGCCTCTTTTGACTTTGAGCCAGCTTTATCTCCGAGCAGCAAATAACTGGTGTTCTTGCTTACACTTGACGCGACTTTTCCTCCGTTAAGGAGTATTATCCGGCTAGCCTCTTCCCTGCTTAAATTTGGTAAAGCACCACTCAGTACAAAGTTTAATCCCTGCAACTTATTAGTTTTATTCAGAGCAACTTTAGAGAATTGAACACCGGCTTGCTGTAATTTCAGTAGTACTGTTTTCGTTGATGGCATTCTGAAGAAAGCATAGATACCTTCGGCCATTTTATCTCCGATACCTGGGATAGATTCGAATTCTTCTTTATTTGCCTGTTGTATGTTTTTTAAATCCCCAAAATGTTCAGCCAGCATACGGGCGGCGGTAATTCCAATATTAGGAATGCCCAGTGCGAAAATTAACCGGTCTAAACTCTGTCGTTTACTGTTTTCAATAGCCGTAATCAGGTTATGAGCACTTTTACGGCCCATTCTTTCCAGAACGATCAGTTGCTCTTCCTGCAAATAATACAAATCCCCAAAACCCCTGATAAGATTCTGCCGGACCAGCAAATCGACCATTGCCGTACCTAATCCTTCAATATCCATTGCACCCCGACTAGCAAAATGTTCAATCCTCCGGTTGATCTGGGCGGAACAATTGACATTGGGACAACGCAGAGCCGCTTCTTCTGCGTTTCTTTCCAGACGGGTGGTGCAAACCGGACATAATTCTGGTATTTTATACGGCCGGCTGGACTTACCCCGCAATTCGGTAACCGCCCGCACCACTTTAGGTATGATATCACCCCCCTTTTCGATTAAAACTTCATCTCCTTCTCTTATATCTTTCCTTTCGATTTCATCCGGATTATGCAGTGTAGCCCGGGATACTACCGTCCCGGCCAGGCGCACAGGTTTTAACTCAGCCACCGGTGTAACGGTACCGGTCCTGCCGACTTGCCAGGTAATTCTTTCCAGACGGGTTTGTGCTTGAATGGCTTTAAATTTGAAAGCGATTGCCCAGCGAGGACTCTTAGCCGTCATGCCCAAACGCTGTTGCTGAGTTTGATTATTGATTTTGATTACCACACCGTCTATTTCGTAGGGTAATTGCTGACGTTTGATTTCCCATTCGTGACAATAAACCAGGACTTCTTCCAGGGAAGAGCATAATTTAATATGGGGGTTCACTGGAAAGCCAAAATCCTTCAATGAGAGCAAATTATCATAATGGTTTCCCGACCTGTTCTTAGCTGTGTGGTTAAGCAGTTGATAGCAAAATAGACCGAGACCCCTCTCGGCCACTAAACGGGGTTCCTGTAATTTAAGGGTACCCGCAGCCGAGTTACGTGGATTGGCAAAAAGAGGTTCGCCCGACTCAGCGCGCTGTGCATTAACTCTTTCAAAACTGGCTATAGAAAGATAGACCTCACCCCTTACCTCCAATAGTGCTGGCATGTTTTTCTGACTATAAATCCGCAAGGGCAAACTTTTAATAGTGCGCAAATTTTTAGTCACATCATCGCCACTGGAACCATCCCCGCGGGTTACACCCTGTACAAATAATCCATGTTCATAAATTAAACTGATGGCCAAACCGTCTATCTTAAGCTCGGTTACATATTCGTATGACTCATTTGTATTCAGTAATTCCCGCACGCGTTTATCAAAATCCCGTAATTCTTGTTCGGAATAGGTGTTAGCCAGAGAGAGCATCGGTAAGCGATGCCGTACCGTGATAAAATCCTTGGTGGGCTCACCGCTGACTCTTTGAGTCGGCGAATCTGGACTTACCTCTCCGGTTTCCTGTTCCAGTTTTTCAAGTTTTTTATATAATTGATCATATTCATAATCAGATATTTCCGGCTGGGACAGTACATAATACAGGTAATCATGACGTTGTATCTCCCGGCGCAGTGCTGATATTTCTTTTTTTACATCCACATTGAACTCCCTTGGTGAATCAACAGTACTTTAAATCCAGTTCAATCACGTAATCCGGCAGGTTTACCGATAACGGACAACAAAGCAACCCTGCGGTTCGTAATTTATAGTGATTTAGTTATTGTAACAAGACCGAATATCTTATGATATTAGCGACATCAAAAGAAAAATACTGCTCATTTGATTGATTTCCGGTCAAGGAAATTAAAGTTGATTTTCCAGGTAAAATTTATTAGTTTTATAATCCGAGTAACATAATATTTAATAAATGTTTATAAAAAAAATATCTCAGGGATTGTTAATAGCGACTGTATTGGTCTCCTGTACAAATCCCTTTGCGACGCGGTCTGTGGAAAAACCGGCCACAGATAAAAATTCCGATATTTTTGATCAGCCAACCAGTTGTGAAGTCGTGCTGAGCAATTTCCGTTATGCATTAATTCAAGAAAATGTATCCAACTATATGAGTTGTTTCATCGATACCAGTCTAGTTCAGTCATTTGTTTACAGATTCAAACCGGACGAGAGTTTTCCCTTAGAACGTTTCCAGGATTGGTCTTTGATAGATGAAGAGAATTATTTACGTAATGTTTTTACCGAAGCCAAAAC
>CAYSHN010000216.1:0-6328 GCA_964430815.1 uncultured Calditrichota bacterium
TGTAAGCAGCTTGCAGCATAATCATATCATCGACTAAACTCTCGGCATAGGCAGCAAACCATAATCCAAAGGAAGAAGGCATGGCTACCTGGAGATGAGTATATCCGGGCAGCAGTACTTGCCGGTATTTTTCACTTAAAGATAACAATAAATCAAAAATCTGCTTCACCTGCTTGACCAGCTCTTTTATTTGCCCACGGATATACATTTTAATATCGACCAATACCTGATCGTTTCGTGACCGGCCCAAATGTATTTTTCCCCCAATTTTGCCCAGACGACGCGTTAAGATGATTTCTATCTGTGTATGAATATCTTCCACATGTTCATCAATTTTAATTTGGCCTTGTTTGGCCAGCCGGTATAATCTTTTTAATTCATTTTTTAACCTGCTCACTTCATGATCTGACAATAATTTTACCGAATGCAACATCAGCACATGGGCCAGCGTACCGATGATATCGAATTCGGCCAACTGCACATCCAACTGCCGATCACTCTGCGCAGTAAACCGTTCGATCTTAGCAGAGACCTTTTTCCCCAGATCCCATAGTTTAGTATTCTGTTTCTTTTGCTTCAGTGGATTTTTTTGCATATCTCAATTTATAAATAATTATAATTTACAGTGTTAATTTTTTAATTGTGTACTAGGGCGATACGAATTTATCGATCAGGCGAATATAGGTATCGATACCCTGCTCGACTTCTGCTAAAAAAACATACTCATCGGCCGTATGCGATCTTTCCGACCGGCCGGGTCCGATCTTGACTGAGGGGGCCTCAATAAATGTACGGTCGGATAAGGTGGGTGAACCGAATGTTTGAATTCCTAACTGCCGGGCACACTCAACAAATTCATGGTCACCTGGTGCATAGGATGCTCTTAGATTCAGTGAGCAATTGATAATTTCCGATGAAATATTTTTCTTGATGATATCCAGGATCTCATCGCTACTGTAGCAATCGGTGGTACGAATATCGACTGTAAATTGACAACTATCAGGAATTACATTGTGCTGGATACCCCCTTCGATCATAGTAACAGTCATTTTGACCGGTCCCAGTAATTCGGATATAATGGGAAATTGAAAGGTACTGAACCATTGAATATCTTTAAAGGCAGCGAGAATTGCGTTGCGACCCACATCCCGGGCGGCATGGCCTGAAATCCCGTTGGCCTTGCAGCGGAGTACCAACAGGCCCTTTTCAGCAACAGACAATTGCATTCCCGTCGGTTCGCCAACCATCGCAAAATCTATTTTACCGATATCATCCAAAATGGAGCGAATCCCATTTTTCCCTGAACTCTCTTCTTCGCCAGTGGCGCTGAAAACGATATTGTATTTCATATCCTTACGGTCGTGATGGTATAAAAAAGTTGCTAATAGCGAAACCAGAGAGGCACCGGCATCGTTACAGCCCAGGCCAAATAACTTGCCATCTTTAATCACCGGTTGAAAAGGATCCACGGTCCAGCCGTTATTGGGTTTGACAGTGTCATGGTGAGAGTTCAACAACAAGGTTGGTTTATGCGCAGTATAATAATTATTGCGGAGCCACAGATTATTAAACTTTCGTTGAGGTATAAGTCCATGTCCTGTAATAAATTTTTCGATCTGTGTAGCGGTTCCGGCTTCTTCCCTGCTGAAGGAGGGTATAGCAACCAGTTGTTGTAATAAGTTCAAAGCCTGTTCTTTTAAATGCTTGGTTTCCATTAACTATAGCCGGTTTTGGTGAATCGGTAACTAACTTAGTGTCAGCACGGTTCCGTTTGCTGTTCCCAGATTTACTTGAGCCAGGTCATCCGTGTGGATAATATAAATCTTTTTAACCCCGTCCGACAGTGCCCTGAAAGCATTATCGAGTTTGGGAATCATGCCATCTTTAATTACACCCTTTTGCAGCAGATATTGGAATGATTCTTTGGTTATACTGCTGATAACTGAATTTTCATCAAGTTCATTTTCCAAAACACCTTTTTTACCAAAACAAAATATAATTTCTACTTCAGAAGAAACCGCTAAAGCAGAGCCCAATCGGGCGGCAATCGTGTCAGCATTGGTGTTCAGAAACTGATTGTGGCCATCATGGGTCAGCGGACAAAAGACCGGACAAAGTCCTAATTTTAAAATCTTACGCAGCATTGTGCTATTTATCTCTTTGATATCTCCAGCGAATCCATAATCGATATCGGTAATAACACGCTTCTCGGCCAGAATCATGTTGGCATCAGCACCGGACATACCCAGGGCATTACAACCCAACATTTGCAGCTCGCTGACTATATTCTTATTCAGTAATCCCGCATATACCATTTGCACGACTGTGAGTGTTTCAGCATCAGTAACCCTGCGGCCCTGGACAAATTTAGGAGTCAGGCCCAGTTTTTCACTCATTTGTGAAGCAGTTTTACCACCGCCATGAACCAATATCTTATCACCTTTGATAGCGCTGAATGCTTTCAAACTGCTGCTTAATCGCCGGGGATTATCTAAAACTTCTCCCCCGATTTTTACTATGGTTAAACGGCTCACATCTTTACTCTCAACTTATGTAATTGGCAATTTTTAAAATATCCGCCAATACTCCTGCCGCGGTAACCTCCGCACCCGCTCCTGGTCCGCGTATAATCAACGGACTGACAGCATAATGATTTGTATGAATGGCAATAATATTATCACTACCACTCAGGTTATAAAAGGGATGATTGTTACTCACTTCAGTTAATCCAATTTCTGCTCTACCATTTTCAAAATGGGCCATGTACCGTAAAACCCTGCCCTTTTTACCCGCAGCAACTTTCTTCGCTTCAAAAAAGCCATCATATTCCGGTAATTTTTTAAAAAATTCATCGACCGTTTTAACCAGGCGTAACTGTTTAGGAATCAAATTCTCAATTTTAATATCAGACATCTCCAGACCATATCCAGCTTCGCGTGCTAAAATTAAAAGTTTCCGCCCTACATCCTGACCACTCAGATCTTCCCGCGGATCCGGCTCAGTATAGCCCTTCTCTTTAGCCTGACGTATCACAGCGCTGAAGGCCTGCCGGCCGGTAAAAGTGTTGAAGATATAACTTAAGGTCCCCGATAGAATACCTTCTATTTTAGTTACACGGTCACCACTGGCCAGCAGATCCCTCATTGTACTAATGATGGGTAAGGCAGCTCCGACATTCGTTTCATAGAAAAAGCGGGCCTTATATTTTGAACCATATTCCCGCAATTTTTCATAGTACGAATATTTTCGCGCATTTGCTTTCTTGTTCGGAGTGACAATGGAAATAGAAGATTCCAAAATATCCAGGTATTTATCTACCACCTGGTCGGCCATCGTGCAGTCTATAAAAACACTATTGGGTAGATTATAATTTTTCATTTCCGTTAACAACTTACCCAGAACGGTCTTATGCCCGGAATGCCTTAAGCTCTCCTCCCAGCCGTTAAGAGTAATCCCCTGCTTATCCAAAACCATCCGCTCGATGTCGGCCAGACCGATCAGATTTATGGCTAAGTGATATTCCTTATCCAGAATCTTCTGCTGCTTACTCAGCTGAGCTAAGAGGGTTTTGCCGATCAGTCCGGTTCCGACCAGAAAAAGATTTAAAGTTCTTCGACCCGATGAAAAGAAAGCTTCATGCAATACATTTAATGCCTTTACTTCATCTTTTCTGGCAATCACCATGGAAATATTCAATTCCGATGAACCCTGGGCAATAGCGGAGATATTAATATTGTTATTTCCCAGTGATTTAAAAACATTTCCGGCAATCCCCCTGGTATGCCGCATGTTTTCGCCAACTACAGCCAGGATGGTCAGATCGTTTTCAATGGAGATCTCGCTAACCTCATTTGCTTTTATTTCATACCTGAATTCTTCCTCCAGGGCTTTGCGGGCAATTTGTTGATGTTCGGGTCTGATAGCCAGACAGATAGAATGTTCCGACGACGCTTGCGAAATCAGAATTACATTTATTTTCTCCCTGGCCAGAGCACTGAAAACTCTTTCGGCGATACCGGCGATACCGATCAGGCCACTACCCTGAATCTGAACCAGGGCAATCTCATCAATCGAAGAAATGCCCTTTATTAAATACGTACTGGCTTTTTTACGTTTGCTGATTACACTGCCGCTAAAATCGGGATTGAGTGTATTTTTCACACGCAGCGGGATATTTTTATTTAAAGCCGGCTGCATGGTTGGGGGATAAATTACTTTAGCCCCAAAATGTGACAATTCCATTGCCTCTTCATAAGTCAGATAATCAATGGAAAAAGCATTTTTTACTTTACCCGGATCGGCAGTTAAGACACCATCTACATCCGTCCAGATTTCAATTTCTTCAGCGTTTAAAGCTGCACCAATGATCGAAGCACTGTAATCGGATCCACCCCGGCCCAGGGTTGTCGTTTCATTATTGTTCGTCGAACCGATAAAACCGGTAATTAGAAAGAGACCCGGATGCGTCTGCTTGTTGTCGATATATTTGTTTATACAGGCGAGCGTTTCTTTATATTGAACTCGGGCCCTGCCAAAATTACTATCCGTTTTAATTATCTTTCTGCTATCAATATAAGTGTTGGCCAGCCCCCGGTCCTTGAGCGCTTCACTGATAGTGAAAGTGGATAGTCTTTCACCAAAACTCATGATATAGTCCAGGGTTTTAGTAGTCAGTTCTTGAACCAGGTAAACACCTTGCAGAATCTCTTCCAACTCATTCAAGTTGATTTTAACTGCAGCCAGCACACCACTTTGATTTTGGACCGAAATTAAGGCCCTGACCGTTTCCAGATGTCGCTGTTCAAGATCTTTGAAGAGTTGTGAGTACCCGGTATTACTTTGTGCGGCTAGTGTTCCCAGCTGGATCAACTGGTCGGTAATCCCGGCATAGGCCGAGAAAACAACGCTCATACGGTGTTCCGATTTGATTCTGTCCGCCAGGATCTTCAGTACATTGGAAATACGTTCCGGGTTTGCGACGGAAGTGCCGCCAAATTTTAATACTTTCATTCCTAAGTTATACCCATTTTAATCAAATTACTAATCTGAGATTTTTATGTACTTTCATAAATTGATTTGATACTCCGTAATCTTAAAAGGCCTGCGGTTTGAAACGCAGTCCACAGGTCTCTTCCAGGCCAAACATCAAATTCATATTTTGCACCGCCTGTCCCGCTGCCCCTTTAATCAGATTATCAATGATACTGATTATCAATAAAAGATCCTCTTGTTTCTCCAGATACAGAATACATTTATTAGTATTAACAACCTGCTTCAAAGCAGGATTGCTTTCACTTAACAAGACAAAGGGATGTGTGGCATAGTACCGGCTATATATCTTGGAAAATTCAGCCAGATCTTTTTCTGTTTGCAGGTAAAGTGCCGCAAAAATACCACGGGTAAAATTCCCCCTGAATGGTAAAAACCGGATCGGCTGATCCCAATCGGGCTGCAGTTCCCGCAGAGTTTTGTATATTTCCGCCAGATGCTGATGGCGGAAGGGTTTATAAACCGACACGTTAGAACTTCGCCAACTAAAGTGAGTGGTGATATCGGCCAGTACTCCGGCTCCGGTCGAACCGGTCAATGCTGACACATGCACTTCAGTACGCAGCAGATTATGTGTTGCCAGTGGTAACAGGGCCAACTGTATCGCCGTGGCGAAACATCCCGGATTGGCAATATGGTTAGCTTTTTTTATCTTTTCCCGGTTTACTTCAGGCAGGCCATAGATAAAAGGATATTTGGATTTACCCCCTAAACGAAAATCCTGACTTAAGTCAATAATTTTAACCTTGTCCGGGAAATCGCTTTCTTCTAAAATCTTGGCTGATTTTCCATGCTCAGTGCATAGAAATATAATATCCATAGATTTGTCGACTTCAGCGGAAAAATGCAAACTGGTTTCACCCAGCAGATCCGGATGAACTTCATGAACACTTCGTCCTTGCTGACTGCGGCTTTGGACAAAACATAACTGCACCTTGGGGTGGCCGAGTAAGATGCGAATCAGTTCACCACCGCTGAATCCCGCACCGCCTATAATTCCGGCTTTAATCATCGAGCCCCCGCTTATTCAAGGCCCGGAAAATCATACTCTGATTGGAAAGTATTTTTGCAAAGCCCCGTACATCCTGGCCATTCCAGGCCAGATTCATTTCACCATAACGGCCGAATTTAGATGACATCAGGTCGTGCGGACTTTTGATACCCAGAATTTTAAATCGATAGGGGGCCAGTTCGACATAAACGGTACCGTTAACGAATGTTTGGGTATCCTGCATAAATTTTTCGATGTTACGCATGACCGGATCAAGGTATTGACCTT
>CAYSHN010000217.1:0-6281 GCA_964430815.1 uncultured Calditrichota bacterium
GGTTGAGTCATTCGGTAAAGCTTATAGAAATAAGCCCACCTTCATTGAAGCGATTTTTAATTTGGCGCTTACTTATCACGAGATGGGTAATCTGGATAGTGCCCAGATCTTTTATAAGCAAGCCCTACAAGTAGATCCCAACCTGGTACGAGGACATATAAAACTGGCTAAATTGTATGAAGATCGTAAAGATAAAGAGAATGCTCTGGCTGAGTATAAAACCGTCATCTCGATCGATCCATCCTATTTTGTTGCTCATCCCACACTGGGTCCAATCCATAACTATATAAATATTCTTGATCTGGTAATGGGTGAACTGGATAAAAAATTGAAATCAAATCCCAATGATATTCCCGCGAGTCTGACCATGGCTAAAATTTATACAGCTCAGGGTTTCAATGGTAAGGCAGCAAATCTGTTCAGAAAAATATTATCGATTAATCCTAATGATCAGGAAGCTAAACGGATGCTGGCACAGTTGGAAAAACGATCGTCTGAGTTTTAAATAGCCTCTGTTAAACAGGTATCGAAACCCACTACTTTTTAATCCTGCAGCTAATTATATTTTCCATTTGTTGAAGTCGTAATTAACGCAGTTTTAAGATTCAGATCGAAGTTTTTTTATAATTTCAGCAGTATCAGGAAATCTGCCTTCCTGAAGTTTTGAGAAAATAAGTTTTCCATTTTCCCTGATTTCGAATGCACCACCGGAACTTTTAATTAGATTAACGGTACATTGAGGAAAAACTTTTTTAACTTCAGCTGCCAAACTGGCAGCACGGGGTTGATAGTTTCAAACAAGGCAATATTCAATAGTAATTTTCACTATTTACACACCTAAACCATTTCAGTAAACTACAGGATTTTCCGAAAAATATAAACGTACTTCATTGCAGGTTTAAGCACCAGCGAGTTCGATCTACTTCATAACAAACCGGTAGCCGTCGTAGACCTGTACCCTATCCCGCATCAGGATAAGGGTACAGGTCTGCGATCCAGGTTTACGGTACTCAGGCCACCGTGACTTCTTTACACATATATATATCTTGAATCAGATTAAGTAGTTTAATTCCATCTTTCATCGGTCGTTGGAAAGCTTTACGTCCGGTAATCAAGCCCATTCCCCCAGCCCGTTTGTTTACGACTGCAGTCATAGCCGCTTCGGCGAAGTCATTTTCACCCGAAGCACCACCGGAATTTATCAAGCCAATGCGACCCATGTAACTGTTGACGACCTGGTAACGGGTCAGATCAATCGGATGTTCGCTGGTTAATTCTTTGTATACTTTCTCTGAAGTTTTGCCATAACTGCCTAATTTCGCAGCCACCGCCTTATATCCGCCATTATTTTCCGGCATTTTCTGTTTCACCAGATCAGCCTCTATGGTAACACCCAGATGGTTAGCTTGCCCGGTTAAATCTGCCGATACGTGATAGTCTTTTCCATCAATTTTGAATGATGAATTACGCAGGTAACACCATAGTACCGTTACCAAACCCAATTCGTGTGCGTACTGAAATGCTTCACTGACTTCGATAATCTGACGGCTGGATTCATCCGAACCAAAATAGATTGTAGCACCGACAGCCGCTGCGCCCATATCGGCGGCTTGTTTGACATCAGCGAACATCACCTGGTCAAATTTATTGGGTGCCGTTAATAGTTCATTATGATTGATTTTTACGATGAGCGGAATCTGGTAAGCATATTTTCTAGCTACTGCCCCCAAAACACCCAGAGTGGAGGCACAAGCGTTGCAACCGCCTTCGATAGCTAACTTTACTATATTTTCCGGATCAAAATAGATCGGATTAGGTGCAAAAGAAGCACCGGCTGAATGTTCTATACCCTGATCAACCGGCAGGATTGACAAATAGCCGGTTCCGGATAATCGTCCGTGCTTAAAAAATGACTGCAGATTACGCAAAACAGGTATCGGCCGATCAGTATTAATCCACACCCGGTTTACGAAATCTGGTCCGGGCAGATTTAACATGCTTTTATCTACGGTTTTGCTGACATGTTCAAGGTAAAATTTTGCCTTGTCACCCAAATACTTGCGAATGGTATCAATCATTGTCTTCCTCCTGTTATATTTTCAATTTTTATGTTAATTTTCGTTTCGCCAATTGAATGATTATAATTATCCTTTAAATTTACATGCTTTCAACATCCGAGAAAAGATAATTTACATGTTTAATTCAAAATTATTGTGACTGACTCCGGATTGAGGATTAAGCGCCGGTTGGTTCTGTTTCTTTCTCAATATAAACGGGTAATAAAATACGAAATGTGGTACCCCTGCTCTTTTCACTTTCTACAGTGATCTGTCCTCCATGTTCCTGAATAATTTGGTAAACAATCGATAAACCAAGACCAGTACCGGTCGGCTTGGTGGTAAAAAAGGGATTATAGATGTTATTCAAGGTAATATTATCCATTCCAGTACCCGTATCAGATATAAGGATCTCATTAAAAATATCAGAGAAAAGTTTCGGACTGCGACGGCGCCGATCAATTAGCGGTTGAATGTCTTCCGGGAGATGAGCATAAATGGTCAAAATTCCGCCATCTTTCATTGCATCAATGGCATTATCTAATAAATTAAAAATTACCTGTTCGATCTGATGGAAATCGACGAATACCTCCTTTAAATCCGGTTAATATGTTTCTTTAACTATAATCTGATTCTCTTTGATACGGCGATTAAACAAGGGTAAAACTTCGTGAACGATGTCCGGGATACCACAGCGTACCGGATCCGGGCGTTTTGGTTTGGCATAAGAGAAAAAAGACTTTAGTAATTCGTCTAAACGATTAACCTGCCGTACAATACGTTCAGCATACTCAGCGCGGGAATCGTTTTCCTGCAATTCCTCTCCCAGGGTCTGGGCCATTGCTTTTATGCCGGCTAACGGATTCCTGATTTCATGGGCTACACCGGAAGCCAGTACCCCCAGTGAAGCCATGCGATCCATTCTGATTATTTCTGCCTGTAACCTCTTGGTGTGGGAAATTTCCAGGAAGGTCATTGCATAGTGGTCAGGTCGATTTTCATCGAAGATCCGGTAAATAGAGTATCCCATATAGAAAGGTTTATTATTAAGCAGGGTGACTGTCATCTCCTGACGTAAAGCGGGTAATTCTTCATTGATAATTTTCTTTTTTAACTCCTGGGCCGCATCTTCACCAATTATCTTTTCAAGTGATAGATTCTGATCAGGCCGTATATCCAGGGCCTGTAGAGCGAATTTATTTATATACACTATCTTGTCCTGGTTGTTGAAAATCAGGAATCCGAAATGAATTGAATCAAATATATCCCGGTAGATATCCTGCTCATCAATATTCTCCATTAATTTAAATTTATAATCATGAAGTTGTTCAAAACTCTTCATATCCAGGGAATGCAAATGGATGGATTCAAGTTGGAATACGAGTTTTTGGACCGTAATCAGGGCCAAGGCTAAATCATTCTCCGAAAAGGATTTTCGGTACAACTTATTAATCAGGGCAAAACCACCCTTAGGTTGATGAAAGAGAGTAAGTGGAGCAAAAATCATGGTATTAATAGAGAAGCCGATCGCCTCTTCCAATTCCTGAATAAATGGATCCAGCAGCATTTGATTCTCGAACACAAGTGGATAATTATGTAAAAATGCATTCTTGGTTTTGGAATTATTCAGGGAGAAAGATATTTTACTCTTCAGTTCCTCTTTTTTATTACCGTAGCGGTATAAAAGGAGAGTATCTGCATCAGGATTATATTCCAGAAATACCACGGATTCTACTGAAAAAGTTAATTCCATGCGTGGACTGAATTGGGTTTGAACAATATAGAAAAATTCCGGAATGGATTGACATTGACTGAGTGCTGGAATTTGCAGAATGGTATCAAGATAATGGATTAATTTTTTTTCACTTTCCAGCACATCGTCATATGAATATACCTGTTTCTCCAATTGATTCATATAAACCAGATGGCGAATCTGTACCAGTAATTGAAAGTCCGTAAAGGGATCCACCAGGAAACTGCTATTTTGATCATTATAGATTTCAACTTGATTGGAACTTTGATCCTGATTCAGTAAAAACAGGAAAGGGGTTTTGATATATATCCGTTTATTACGCAGTTTGAAAATTTCCTTTAGCTCCACATTGGGAAAAGAGGGGTAATCAATAATCAGAATATCAAAAGGTCCGGGCCCCAGTCGATCCAGATAAACCTCATTAAAAGTCAACGGTCTTAACAGTGCCCGCGTTTTATGTAATTTTGATTTTAATTCTGTAAAACGCTTATTATGATTGGTAATGACAGCAATATTTAATGTGGAGGATTCGCTCATACTCAGGAAAAATCATTTCGAAATGATTCATAATCAAGAATAATCAGACGATTGCCTTCACGTTTGAGATAGCCTTTTTTACTGAGTGATTTCAGGACTCTTGATATCGTTTCTCTACTGGTACCAGCCATATTAGCCAGATCCTGCTGGGGAGGCAGGTGCGGGATTTCCACCTGTCCTTTGCATATTTTACCGGAATCGTCGGCAATGCGCAGCAGTGTACTGGCAACTTTACCGGTGGCATTCTGCAGTGACAGACTTTTTATTTGCGCATCGGAACGCCTCAGGCGATGTGCCAGTTCTTTAAGCAGGTTGATGGCAATTTGAGGATAATCATGCAGCATTTTCAGAAAGTTTTCCCGTCGGATAATGAGGATATCCGCATCATCCAAAGTAACAACATTGGCAGAGCGGGTTTGACCATCCAGCAGGGACATTTCTCCGAAAAAATCACCTTCGCTTAAAATAGATAAGATCACTTCCCGCCCTTCATCACTGATCCGCGATATTTTAACACGCCCAGTCAGTATGACAAACATGGTAGAACCAATCTCTTCTTCGATCAGGATCATGTTATCTTTTTTAAATTCCTGATGCAGAGAAACTTTTGTGATTTCATGTAAATCCTCATCGCGAAGTTCTGAAAAAAGAGGAACGGATCTTAAAAGCGCAACATCCATAAAAGCCCTTTTAGTTTTTTAATATACGGTATTCTAATTTGAATCGATTTTTAATTTTATCTGCAATGCGGAGTGTCTCATCCAGAGAATTTCCTCCGGTTACCCAAACACAATAAAGATTTCGCTCATTGACTATCCGCTTTACAATCTGTGAATTGATTTTCTGTTGGTGTAGGGAATTCTGTAATTGCCGGGCATTTTCTTCTTCGCCGAACGCACCAACCTGAATAATATAATTTCCCTTTTTTATATCAATCGGTTTAGCGGTTGGTGCATTGTCAGTATTGCTTATAATCGGAACGGAACTCGGTGCGGATGTGGTAGTCGCTGCAGGAGTTTTATCAAATTCTGCAGCCCGTACATATAATCCCCGCGCATAATAATACTGGGTTAACTTTTCACTCAGTTTAGTCTTCAGAATGCCTACGGCCCGGGGGTACAATTGTTCATAAATCTTAATCGCTTCATCACCATTTTCAAGAAAAAGCGCTTTAAAGAATTGGACCTCGTCCTTATCCGGGTATTGGTCAGCGATCTGCTGAGTCTTCTGTTGCAAGGTGATAAAATCTTTTTGCTGATACAGTGCATACAATTCAGAGAAATCCTGAGCCAGCAACTGGTTCAGTATATTAAATCCCAGCAACAGGGTTAAGATGCCTAATCTTCTGACAGGTGATATCATTTTATTTGAATTCTATACCGGTATTGAGAATTCCATCAATTCCTGATTTTTCTTTTCAAGATTGTCTTGAATTTTTTTCTCTACGATATCCATGGCCAGTTTAAGAGCTTCTTTAACTTGATTCTTATCATTCAATACTCTGATCTGCTGTGCTTTTATCAATTCCATATCCGCGTCTTTTTTGTGTTGATACTGTAAAAGTTTTATAGCCTCAGCATACTCCCCTTTTTTACGGTAGATCTCTGAAAGTGCGATCCGTGCTTCCAGATTATCCTCGTGTTCATTTAAAAAGTTGATATAAAACTGTTCGAGTTTACTAAACTGCCCTTTTTCGAACCAGGCTTTTTCAAGACGATCAAAAGTATAGTGTGCTTTATCGGGAATTTTATTGCATAAATCCGACCAGGCAGCGATGGCATCATTGGTTCGGCCCTCCCGCCAATAAGAATCACCAAGCGATAGACAAGCCGGAGCACTTTTTAAATCTATTTTGAAGGCTTCTTTGAATTGAATCCGACCGGCTTTTTCATCACCGGTCTTTACCAGGCGTAATCCTTCTTTTACCTTATAAC
>CAYSHN010000218.1:0-6271 GCA_964430815.1 uncultured Calditrichota bacterium
TGATCGTGGTGATCGTCTGGTTAGGTTTATATCCGCAACCGGTACTCGACATAGTAAAACCGGTGTTACAGCAGGTGCAAAAAGTTATCACAGTTCAAACTGCAGTAATTCGGGATCAAGATCATCCGTCTGGTATGTCGCCCCGCGAAAGTAAAGAAGGCCAGACGAGTTACGGGGGCGAACAGGGGAGAGACAGCGATGAATAGTATGGCTCTCATGGTTCTGTCACCTTTAATCATACTGGCTGCCGGTGCGATTCTGATTATGTTGGTTATTGCCATCAAGCGTAATCACACCCTCAGTTTTATTGTCTCCATTATTGTTCTGGTCATGAGCTTGGGTTCACTTGTATTCATTGCAAACTCTGTACCTCAGGTTATCGCTCCACTGGTGGTTGTGGATTCTTACGCCCTTTTTTATATCGGACTTATTATGGTTTCCAGCCTGGCAATTGTACTTATATCTTATGATTATTTGCGACAACTGGAAGGGGAACACGAAGAGTATTATCTGCTACTGCTGTTAGCTACGCTCGGGTCGACTGTTCTGGTCATCAGTCAGCATTTTATCACTCTGTTTCTGGGTTTGGAAATTTTGAGCGTGTCACTTTATATCCTGATATCGTATTTAAACCAGCGTGAACAGTGTATCGAAGCTGGTGTAAAGTATTTGATTCTGGCCGCAGCTTCTTCAGCCTTTCTGCTTTTTGGCATGGCCCTGATCTATAATGCCACCGGAACTATGGAATTCGGATTAATTCCCCAGCGCCTGGCAATCACCAGGGCAGGATCGGTGCTGGTATTCAGCGGTCTGGTCCTGATGCTGGTTGGGATCGGTTTTAAACTAGCCGTAGTGCCTTTTCATATGTGGACGCCGGATGTATATCAGGGTGCGCCTGCTCCGGTGACGGCATTTATTGCCACGATTTCCAAAGGTGGAATGTTTGCCCTGATCCTGAGGTTCTTCATCACTTTTGATATATACCGTTATGATACCATGTTGCTGATTTTTTCCATCATCGCTATTGCTTCTATGTTTACCGGCAATCTATTGGCCTTGCGGCAGCAGAATGTTAAACGGATTCTGGCTTATTCTTCCATCGCACATATAGGTTATTTACTGGTCGCCTTCCTGGCCGGTCGCAGATATGCATTACCGGCAGCAACTTTTTACCTGGTAGCCTATTTTGTGACCACCATCGCAGCCTTTGGAATCGTGTCGGTTCTTTCCAGCAGGGAAGGTGAGGCCGAGGATATTGAAGATTATCATGGCCTTTACTGGCGCTATCCCTGGCTTGCGGCGATTTTCACTGCTGCCTTATTTTCATTGTCGGGAATTCCGCTGACTGCCGGATTTGTCGGCAAATTCTATGTGCTGATCGCCGGCGTCCATTCTTCGCTGTGGTTGCTGGTGGTAATACTGGTTATTAATAGTACGATAGGTTTATACTACTATCTGCGTATTGTGGTGGCCATGTTCAATCCCGCCGGGCAGGGGGAAAAATCGACTGCGATTCTAAATCCAGGGGTGTCCCTGATCGGGAGTTTAGTACTGGCAGTTATGATGCTTTTATTGATCGGCTTCGGTGTTTATCCTTTCCAGTTAATCGATCTGATCCAATCAATCGGTTTCAGTCTCGATAATACTGTTATACAATCTATACCCTGAGTATTGTATTTTAATTGATGCGGGAAGAGAATATCTTCTCTAAATATTAAGTTATAAAAACATATATAGTGCTGGCAGGTTTATCAGTTTAATGATCCCGGCAGGGATTAAATATTTGTAGCAAATTTGAGGTGTCTATGAAAGTAAACGATATATTAAAAAATAAAGGTCCACAGGTGGTCACCATCTGGGAGGAGAAGTCGGTACAGGAATCCATCGATTTGATGGTTCAAAATAAAATTGGTGCCTTAATGGTAATTAATGCCGAGGGTAAACTTACCGGCATCATCACCGAAAGGGATATTTTGCGGGCTTATCACGCTCATCCCGATGCTGCCGGCGAGTTGGCGGTCAAGGAAATAATGACTAAAAAAGTAATCATTGGTAACAATGATGATACCCTGGAGTATGTGGAGAGTGTAATGACTGAAAACAGGGTGCGTCATTTGCCGATTATTTCTGAAAAACGTTTGATCGGGATCATTTCGATTGGTGATGTGGTCAAGGCGTTAAGCAAAGAGTCTAAGACCGAGAATCGCTATTTGAAGGATTTTATTGAAGGGAAGTATACGGGATAATAAATTCCAAATTCCAAGCACCAAATTTCAAATTACCAAATTCTGTTATCCAATCGACCAATTTGGATGTATATTATTAAAGCTACAGTGAAGTTTATCTAGATTGTGTAAACCGTCTGGGGCGTACCTTCAATTTGAAGAAAAACTAACTGGAGTCACAAGACACCATTACCAAAGCCACCAGCTGTGTAAACTGGACGAGAATGGGCGGAGGGGGATTATGTTACCATCCACACGAGTGAGTACATATTTTAATTCGGTACACCTGGCAAATACAGATGTTAGACAAATTGTAATATAAATTTTCTACTATTAACAACATCTGGTACCACAACTTTAAGAAATAAATTCAAATTTTTTTACATTTGTTAAATTAAAGAAATATTTGCCACCTAGTTGTCACAATTGTAAAATAATATATTTGTAACTCATTATTAATCAATTGGTTATAAAATTTACTTCTCGCTCTTTAAACATCAAATTAGAAAAAAAGGTCATATTTTACCTGTCAAATTTACCGATTGCCACATCATTGCCACTTCGAATGATATTCAGAAGAATTAGGGAAATCCGAAGGATTTATAACTTCTTATATTTAAGAAACTTAAGATTTGGATAAAGATATTGTTGTTTAGAATACATGTGGTTGTTTAGTCCGCAGCTCAATAAATTATATTGGAATAAAAGGACTATGAAAGCAAGTATCTGTAGCACTGGGCAAACTAATTGAATAAAATATATGAAAACTGTATATTAGAATTACTATGCCCTTTAATCGTAATATTCCATATAATGATCTTCCACTCTTGCCTCCTAAAGCGGTGGTAGAAAGCCCAAATATCCTAAAGAAAGTTGTTACATCTTCTCGCGCTTTAGCAGAACTGAAGGGAATTGGGCAAAGTATACCAAACCAAAAAATTCTAGTTGATGCTATTTTACTCCAGGAAGCTCGTTCAAGTTCAGAGATCGAAAATATCATCACGAGCAGTGATGCTCTATTCAAGGCATTTACAGCTGAGACAAATAAAATTGATCCAGCGATTAAAGAGGTCCTTCGTTACCGGCAAGCGATTTGGGAAGGATACAGAAAACTAGAAAAACGGTCTTTATTAATTACTAATTTATTTATTTCAGTATATCAAACAATAAAAGAAACACAAGCGTCAATTAGAAACACATCCGGAACAAAGATTGCCAATACAAAAACCAGAGAGATAATTTATACGCCACCTGAAGGTGAAAATATAATTTGGAACAATATATTAATGAATCTAATAATACTGACCCACTTATTAAAATGGCAATCATTCATTATCAATTTGAAGCTATTCATCCCTTTTCAGATGGTAACGGTAGGACGGGAAGAATTATCAATATATTATATCTGGTTCATAAAAACCTGCTAGAACTACCTGTGTTTTATTTAAGTAAATATATCATAGAATTTAAAACCGATTACTATAAATATTTAAGAGCTGTTACAGAAAAAGAAAATTGGGAACAATGGATTTTATTTATGTTAAGCGCCGTTGAAAAAACAGCTATTTACACTAAATCTAAAATTTATGCTATTCGAAATTTATTAGATATTACGCTGGAAAAGACCAAAAATAAATTACCATCACATGTATATTCAAAAGAACTGATTGAACTTCTTTTTTATCAACCTTACACCAAGGTCAAGTTTCTTGTGGATGCAGGTGTAGCTGAGCGTCAAACTGCTGCAGAATATCTTCAAGCACTAGAAACGATAGGAATTCTGAAATCCAGCATGTCAGGTAGAGAAAGACTCTACCTTAATCTTCAACTGTATAAATTGCTTTCTAGTTAACATGTCGGGACAATCGACAAATCACTAGAACATGTCGAATCATCTGTAATATTTCGACATATCTAGATAATATGTCGATGTAATCGACACATATAAATTAATCGCTAGATGCCATTGTCGCATCCAGCTATAAGGATAATGATAATAGTATGCGCAATGGTGGAAGTGATAATTACAAAGGTATAAATATAACTGTATATAATTCTATGAGGTCAGCTTGGAACCTGGGGAAGCATTTGTCACTTTAGAGAAGTTCTCAAGCCAAAACTTAACTTCGAGGTTATCTCGAATAGAGCAGTCATTAGTAGGTGCCACTCCAAAGAATTTTGATAGGCTCTTTATTGAGTACGGTGCATATCCTGAAGCACTTATAGCCGCCGGTTTGGTGAAAGGCCTCGCAGGTCAGATCAATGTTATCATTCACGCGCTTGGAATTATATTGTGTCTACCGCAACTCCTCCGACCCGATGAGATCATAGAAAGCGCCTCGCTTGGTGCGGGTAATACAGGAAAGGCATTCGACCTCGAAACCAACCAACGAATAGCAGAATTCAAGTTCATTTCATGGCAAGGTGGACCAGAATCAATTCGCCAGAACTCATTGTTCAAAGATTTCTATGGTCTTGTGGAATATGAGACACCAAAATACAAATACCTGTATGTGCTCGGAACAGAGATTCCGCTTCGCTTTTTTAATGGGAATCGCGCAATCGAAAGCGTTCTTAGTAAAAATGTCAAAATATATACGGAGTTTATAAAGAAATACCCGGATTATCGGGTAGTGAGTGATTACTATCTCACAAGCGGAGGTGGAGATAAGTTAATAAAAATGCAACTAAAAGACTGTGCCGGTTGGACAGCGGATGTTACTAGGCCGCTGTTTGTTAATACACGTCCGGTGGCAAGTTTTACTACGTCACAAGATTTTACTGATTATAAACTTTTTCATTTTGATGCCTCTGCTTCCAATGATTACGAAGATGGCACCAACCTGAATTACCGTTGGGATTTTGACAATGACGGTAATTGGGAAACCGATTTCACCGCAATAAAAAATACAGATTACCAGTATTTGAATGATGGTGAATTTACAGCAATATTAGAGGTTAAGGACAATGAGAATACCTCTGGTAAAATTGATCAAATTATTCATGTAAGACTAATAGAAATGATATTTATTTTAGGAGGAACATTTACTATGGGTGATACCTGGGGTGATGGTTCTAGCAATGAAAAACCCACACATCCAGTAACAGTAAGTTCATTATATATGTCTAAAGGCGAAGTGACCCAAATACTTTGGGAACGTGTAATAGGCAATTTTCCTTCTTATTTCTCAGGAGCTAATCGGCCCGTAGAGCAAGTAAATTGGTATGATGTTGTTGGTTTTTGTAACAATTTAAGCAACCTTAACGGATTAACTCCCTGCTATACAATTAATGGTACTGATGTTACTTGTAATTTCGATGCCAATGGTTATAGGTTACCAACAGAGGCTGAATGGGAGTTTGCCGCCCGTGGAGGCAATCTATCCAAGGGGTATAAATACAGTGGCAGTAATGATCCAGCTAATGTTTCTTGGTCTCGTGAAAACAGCGGTTTTGAAACCCATGAAGTGTATACAAAACAACCTAATGAATTGGGGCTATATGATATGAGTGGTAATGTCCAGGAATGGTGCTGGGATTGGTTTGGTAATTATTCATTCGCCTCATTGATAAATCCAACAGGTCCAGATACTGGAACTGTTCGTGTTATGCGGGGTGGTAACTTGGCCGATATCGCCTTCTACTCGCGCGTTTTTACACGTGAGATTGGTTCTCCATCGGGTAGGGCTTACTACCACGGTTTTCGAGTCGTCCGAAGATGATAAACTTTAATTATATTAGTTTTGTTCACTTTGAAATAATTTTAAGAATATCTAAATTCATATGGATACTTAGGTATAATAATGAATTAAATTAAACCCTCTACCCCGCTGCTAGCATGGATACTATTTTATAATAATTTCTTTGATTCGATGAAAAATAGATTGTTAAACAAGAATCTATTTTAATACATGTTTTTTTAAATATTTAACACTTTTTATAATAATTCCAAATATTTAATTAATTACCCCTTAATGAAAATGAATACATTGTATAGGCAGAATTTTTTTTTATGATTTGGGATACCAATATTTTCTGATTCATTA
>CAYSHN010000219.1:0-6268 GCA_964430815.1 uncultured Calditrichota bacterium
GTAAAATACCAAGCAGAGATATTTTCAGGATAGCTGGAATTTCCTCGGAAAAACTGGAATAAATCCTGGAATCATAAGCACGGGAGCTGATAAACAAAATAAAATATATCAGGGTTAAGACCAGGCCGAAATAAAAGTAACTTTCAAAAGGAGGAATAAATCCTCTGGGAGTCGGGACATAAATGACCAGCGGTGAATAAAAACGTAACCAATAAGAAAACGAGATAGCCAGAGTGATGGCTGTAATATCTGACACCATTTTTAAAAAGGGGATGTACAGATTTTTTTTATAAATGTCGAACTTCATCTGCTAATGAATTTGAATTATTTTTTAAGTTGAAAATTAGGATGGGTATAACTGGAATGCCAGTAATATTTTTGTCCGCTGGCCCAGCGGACAAATTTTAACGGTAAACCATGGGCATAAAATCCGCAGCGGTACCCAATCCATTTAGCCAGCAGTAAAGCCATGATTTTAGGTAATAACCAGGGCTGCCGCCGGAAAGCGTGTTTAAGCAAAGCGAAGGTAAAATTTATACCACGGGATTCATCCGTGCCCACCAGTTCCCTGATCCATTTGTTCTCAGCGCGAACATACCCGGTATCGAAATAGCGCTGGAACTCCTGCCGCAAGGTATAGGAATGGGAGTGATAAACTTGTGCCTCGGCAACATAGGCGATATGATGACCTCGGGATAATAATCTGGCCACGGTAATGTAATCCTCATTACTCAGAATGGCCGGAAACCCACCCACCTGGTCCAGAGCAGGATTGGACCAGGCAGCACAACTGTTGGAGCAAAAAAAAGTATACACATCATAAGTTTTTCTATCCGCTAAACTGCGAATTTGACTGGTAGCGGGGTAATTAAATTCACGTTGAAAAGACTCAATCAGACCAGCGCCCTTATGCGGGATCTGCCGGGCATAACTGACAGCTGCTTCACCCGCCAGAAGTGGTTTAACCAGATATGCAAGCATACCGGCATCGACAGGATAAGCATCCTGTGTCAGCATGATCACTATTTCGGTGCCGAGTAATTTCCGGCCCCGCTCACGGGTGGCGCCATGATTGAATTCATTCGGTTGAATAATATCTACCTGTACACCCAAGCCCTGGGCTATTTCTCTGGTTCGGTCCGTTGAGGAGGTGTCAATGACCAGTACTTTCGGCTTAAGCGGGGAATCCAAGATAGGTCCCAGGCAACGTTGTAAATGTTTTTCAGCGTTGCGTGTCAGAAGTAAAACGCCGAATTTATTATGATCCATATCCATACAATATCTATCTTAAGAATAAATTAAATTATTTATGTTCATAATTCATGATAATGGCATTAATCGTGTTCACAGCATATTTTAAATTGGTATCAGGATGGCGGTAAAATATGTGGTCGATTTGCTCTCGACAATTTGGAATCCGGTCCGTTAAAATATCCTGCAATGCTTCGTGGGATTTAAGATACGGTGAAATGCCAAGGCGGTTATAAATTTCACGACTTTCTTCAAGTAACTTTTCAGTACTTAAGAAAACACATTCCCCTCCCAGGTAGATCCATTCAAAAGCCAGGGTAGATAATCCCGAAACCAGAATCTTATGGTTGGAAATTCCCTGCAAAAATTCCGAGGCCGGTGAAGTATCCAACTTTACAGGAATGATATAATTCTTCAGAAATTCGTCATATATCCGCTTATCATCACGGGGGTGAATCCTGATACAGATATTGAATTGGTCAGCATAGTTTTCCGAGATAGATTGCAGCAAACCGCGAATGGAATCAAGTTGTTCGTTATGGCCGAGGGTATTCAGATGCCAAAGATAGGCCTGCGTAATATAGATGAGTTCCTTTTTCCGGTGCAGATATTCAGGCTTATCCCTTACTGATTGGTACTGATCCAGTAAGAGCGGTCCACTCAGGTAGATATTAGATTCCGGAATTTTTCTCTCCAGTAAGGTATTTTTATTTAATGTTCCGATAGTAAAAAGGTGATCAGCATAGTAATTATTAAAGAAACGGATAGACATAATAGTTCTAAATTTATCTGTCAGGAAAAAAAACTGGTCCGATACCGACGTTGCTTTCTGGCCAAATAATAGTAAACCGCGTATGTACGCCAGATGAATTACCGACGGAAACAGTAGTATTTGTACACGGTGAAAAATCAACGGGACACCTGATAGAATGTGGGTAATTTTATTGTGTCTGAATATCCGGATCAGAATTATGGCATTGATCAGGATAATCATTATTTTTTTTAATACTGATAATTGTTTGAAATTATGATCAAATGGATTTTTAGCTGTAAAGATTTTTACAAATAACGAATTATATCCTTCGGTATAATCATCCAGATGAAAGATGGTATGGGTCTTGAATAGGATAAACTCCCGCTGATCGTGTTTAACCGAAAGAAGTTCCTGCAGCAGAATTAACAATTCGTTGAATTCTTCTCTGTTTTCAACCGCAAACAATATTTTTACAGGATAATTCATGAATTACCAACTTTTTTAAATCGAACGTAATAATATTTCAGACCTAAAATAACAAGATAACTCAGTAAGATCGAAATAGCAGCTCCGATCATTCCCAAATGTGGAATTAACAGGAAATTACCAGCTAAATTTACAATTGCTCCCAGCAAGGTACACCACATGATCACTTTATCCGCGTCCTGCACATATAAAATGTAATGCGGCAGGTAAGAGATATTTAACAGCACAAAGGCCAGGATCAAAATATAAAAAGTATAAAGATGCGGGAAGAATTCACTTTTGCCAAGAAAACCAAGCAGTGGTTTTATGAAGAGTAATAATAGTAATGCTAAAAACAGGGAAGACCACAAGACCATTTTTTTAAATTGGTGGAGAGTCGTTTCAAATTCAGATCGCTGATCTTTTTTAAAGGACTCGACTAATTTGGGGTATAATATCATAATGATGCCGGTGAATATAATGACATTAAGCATATTGGCGATATTCCAGAAAAAAGTATATATACCAACCAGAGATTTGGAGGTCCAGATATCGAGGAAAAATCTGCCCGATTGTTCGATAAGTCTTAAAGATATAGCAACAACTAAAAAGGGCAAACTGATCTTAAATCCTTGTTTTATCCAGGTCCAGTCGATTGGATCGCGGGTGAAGATATGGATCTTTAAATGATACATATAGAAGATAGACAGCAGGCACGCCAGGAAAGATCCGCCAGACCAGGCCAACCATATGAAGTGCAGGTTTTTCGTGGAATCGATCCCGAATAACCACAAAGCAATTAAAGCCAATGACCAGGAGCCAGTTTTAATAAAAAAGATAAAATTGGCAAAAACGGGGCGAGAAAGGATTATAAAAAGTCTATAAAATTCGATGGAAATATGTTCGGTGATCAATATGATATAAAACCAGAATACATACTGCAGCGGGAGAAATTTCCCGTAAAGAATGGGAATCATTACCGGTAAAAAAAGCAGGTAAGTGAAGCCAAAAGCGATGAACTGGTTGCGAACAAGGACAGCTATTCTATCCGTGTGAGCAGCCAGGATTTCACGCGTATTGAAATTATAAAATTCAAAGCCCAGCAAGTACATGGCCAGAATAACAGCAGAATTAAATAGCCCGAAAATACCCAGATCGGCAGTTGAAAAGTACTTGGCAATATAAACAACAATTAAGAATTTGCTCAGCATTGATAGCGAGCGTAACAGAAGTCCGGCAGATGAGGTTTTAATGAAAGACAGCATAGGATTATTCAATCAGATCAAAACTTAAGGGAGTACCCTTTTCGATATCCTGACGGGCATGTTTACCCAGAATTTCATTCAGGTATTTAGGTGGCAAACCGTGACCAGGCCGGATTGAACGGATATTCTGGTGGGTGAATAATTCACCCTTTTTTATGTTTTCAGTAACAAAAAGCGAACGGGCAAAAATCCGATTCTTTTTAATGCGATCGGAAAGTTCATATTTTATATGGCCCATGGCTGTTTCTGTCTCGCGTATACTCTGTACCATGTTTTTAAATTCAGCGGGTTCAATCGAAAATCCGGCATCAGGACCACCAAGTTTTCGATCAAGTATAAAATGCTTTTCGATTATTTTTGCCCCCAGGGCGACAGCAGCAATCGGGACAGAAATGCCCAGAGTATGGTCGGATAATCCAACTACGCAATCAAAGGTTTCTTGCAAGTGCGGTATGGTTTTTAGATTGATTTCATCCAGTGGAGCAGGATATGCCGAAGTGCACTTCAGGATGGCAATTTGGTGATTATTCATTCGCCGGCAGGCCTGAACGGCTTCGGCAATTTCAGCCAGGGTAGCGATACCGGTTGAAATGATTACTGGTCGGCCCTTGGAAGCAATATATTCAATCAAAGGGATATCGGTTATTTCAAAACTGGCTACTTTATATGCCGGCACTTTCATCTTTTCGAGAAAATCAACGGCACTTTTATCAAAAGGAGATGAAAAACATTCCAGTCCAAGTTGATTGGCTGTTTTTTTCAATTTCGGCTGCCATTCCCAGGGGGTAAATGCTTCGCGGTAGAGTTGATACAACGTTTTACCGTCCCAGAGTGTACCTTGGTTAATTTGAAAGTATGATTGTTGACTGTCGATAGTCAGGGTATCAGCGGTATAGGTCTGCAGTTTAATGGCATCGGCGCCGCTTTCTTTGGCCGCCTTAACCGTATCCAGGGCAATCTCGAATTTTTGATTGTGATTGGCGGAAAGTTCAGCGACGATGAATGTTTTCGACGTGGTTGAAAGGTCAAATGCACCAATCTTTATATTCATACTGTCCTCTTTAATATGAATACCTCGAATGGTATGTTATTGATAATGGCCTGTTGACGGTACACATATCCGGCTTTCAAAAATGATCGTGACGAAGCAACATTGTCAGGTTTGATATAAGCAATTATCTCTGTCAGATCTGGTTTCATTTTAAAAACCTTAGTAGCTGTTTCTTTCAGTAAGGGGACAGCTAAACCTTTTCCGCGAAAATCCCGGTTGATACTAATACTGATCACAGCAGAATTATTTTTCACATCGAAACGTACCTGTCCGATAAATTGTTTTTGCTGATCATAAACCACCAGAAAAACATAATCGGTATCTTTTATTTTGCGGGTGAACCATTGCACATGTTGTTCCAGAGTAATGGTTTGCGGGTGAATGGATTGTTGTCTAACCGCGGGATCGTTGGAAAGCAAAAAAACCATTTCCATGTCGGTAAGGCGAGCTTTACGAATAGTGTACTTAATTTTTTCTGACATACTCTAATACTTTCTTGATGATTCTATGACTGCCCTGACCATCAATTAATTGTCGGCCGATCTGGCTCTTTTTTTGTCTGATACCAGAATCAGCGATTAATTTATCCAGTGACTGTTTTAAAGAATTTATAATTTTCTTATCATTCCACCAGCCAGCAAACTCAATAAAATTTGTAGGTAACCAGCCGTCTATATTATTCTTTTGATTTTCTGCCGTTCCAATCACAATGGGTGGTATACCTGCTGCCGCAAGTTCATACAATGTTTGGCCGGCGGCTGTAATGGCAATATCGCTGCTTTGCATTGAATCAATTAATTTTTCAACCGGGGGGGCAAATAGAACTTGTATTTTGTCATTGGTCATTTGTCTAATTTTTTTCTGATTTTGAAAACTATTGCCAATGAGGGCAACAATTTTTATTCCGGGATATTGGCTGGTTAGAAATTCTAACAGCATTGGAGTTAGTTGATGCGGATCGCTGCCACCACAGGTCAGGAATATAGTTTCCACAGCAGGATGTTGAGATCTGGTTTTTAGGTACCAGAAGGGTTGGCGTAAAGGTTGAAACTCCGGTCCCAGAAGATAGATTACCCGCTCTGATGATGGATAGGAAATATTTCTGGCAATCAGTGAAGTGTTGATTACAAAACCGGCAGGATACGGTAAGCGGTTATAATCATCAAAATAAACTC
Source organism: uncultured Calditrichota bacterium (assembly GCA_964430815.1). Lineage (GTDB taxonomy): Bacteria > Calditrichota > Calditrichia > JAJRVZ01 > JAJRVZ01 > CAVZSQ01. The sequence continues at coordinate 5,962 of CAYSHN010000219.1, forward strand.
CCACCCTGGTCAGATGTTGAATCTCTCTATAAATATCGATCCCAGCGAAATAGGAATCGATCACAGCGATATCCAGGCTAGTGAGTTGATCGCTGAGAGGTCGTGAGTCTTCGGTCCAATTGAAAAAGTGTGTTTTGTATTCCGCCATCAGATCCTTTACGGATGTATCAGCCCAGACTACAAATTTACTGGTAATGCCGTTCTTGCCGAAGGCCTGGGCCAGGGCTAGGCATCTGGTCAAATGACCCCAGCCGAGATTTTTTCCACCTTCTGTGAAGAAAACTGCCTGCATTTTTATTTCTGAATA
>CAYSHN010000220.1:0-6214 GCA_964430815.1 uncultured Calditrichota bacterium
TCCAGTACTTTTTTACGATGTGATTGTTTGCGCTTTTTAGAATAAATACGCTCGGTTTTACGTGAAGTTCGCAGCTCGGTAAATTCCGGGGGAATTTCATCGAGAAATAAGGAAGGTTCGTTGGTCACTACACTATTGTATTTTCTTCTACTGCGGGCAAAACTGAGATATAAATTATCCTGAGCCCGGGTCATCCCCACGTATAATAAACGACGTTCTTCTTCAAGTTCAGCAGGCTCGGCTGTGTTGCGCTGCAAGGGGAATAGACCCATTTCCACGCCTGTAATAAACACCACAGGGAGCTCAAGTCCTTTGGCCGAGTGCAGGGTCAACAGGGTAATCGCATTTTTGTCTGTTTCATATTCATCGATATCTGTCGTCAGGGCAACTTCTTCCAGGTACACGCTTAAGCTGTTGTCTTTCTTTTCTTTGGCTCTTTCCTGAGTAAAGTTTTCGATCGAATTGAATAATTCATATATATTTTCCAAGCGGTTCTCACTCTCATACTGGTCATATTCATTTTTAATATGAGTTATGATACCTGTATCCTGCGCCAGGGATGAGGCCAATTCCGCTGCTGAGATTTCCTTACTGAGCCCCCGATATTTCTTGATCAAATCGTAGAATTCGACTACTCGATTGGACATTCCTGCTGAAATTGAAGATATTTCATTAACCCGACCCATACCTTCAAATAGGGATATTTTAAGTGTCTCAGCATATTTTTCAATCTTGTTTACCGTAGTCTCCCCTATGCCCCGCAGTGGAAAATTAACAATGCGACGAAGACTCACGCTGTCGGCAGGATTAGTAATTACTTTGAGATAGGCCAGGATATCTTTTATCTCTTTGCGTTCATAAAATTTTAGTCCGCCCACCACAGCGTAGGTCAATGCATTCTTACGTAATTCATCTTCCAAGGCCCTGCTTTGGGCATTGGTCCGGTATAAAATAGCAATGTCCCGAAAAGTACGTTTGTTGGAATACATTTCATTATGAATGATTTCGATCACCATCTTTGCTTCTTCCATTTCATTCTCTGCTTCCATGATCACGATGGGATCGCCTTTTTGTTTGTTGGTGAACAGGGTCTTACCCAGTCGTTCCTGATTATGTGCTACTACTGCATTGGCACCCTGCAGTATGTTCTTGTTCGAGCGATAATTTTCCTCCAAGCGGAAAATACAGGTATCAGGAAAATCTTTATCAAAGTTTAGAATATTATTTATATCAGCGCCACGCCAGCGGTATATGGATTGATCTTCATCTCCCACTACACAAATATGGTTATCCTTATGCGCCAGGCGCCGGATAATCTGATATTGGGGCTTATTGGTATCCTGATATTCATCGACCAGTATGTACTGAAATTTTTTTTGATACTTACGTACCAAATCAGGATATTTATCAAACATCTTGATCGGTACCAGCAGCAGATCATCAAAATCCATAGCATTATTTTCAACCAAATATTGATTATAGCGTCGGAATACCTCGGCCAAACTCTGTTCGAATTCATCTTTAGCCTGTTTTTCGATGTCTTCAGGATTGGTCATTATATTTTTAGCGTGGCTGATACGTGTCTGGTATAATTTAGGCGGATAAACCTGTTGTGGAATATTAAGTGAACTTAACACCTTGCGTACCGCACTAACCTGGTCGTCGGTATCGTATATCACAAAATTCCGGGTGTAGGGCAAGCGCTCCGCTTCCAGACGCAGGATACGAGCAAATATTGAGTGGAAAGTACCGATCCATAATTTATTAAATTCTGTTTTAACCAGAGAAGTCAACCGGTCACGCATCTCCTGGGCTGCTTTATTCGTAAAAGTTACAGCCAGAATATGTCCGGCATCTACTTTTCTTTTCTGAACAAGATGGGCAATGCGGTAAGTGAGTGTACGGGTTTTGCCGCTACCTGCTCCGGCCAGGATTAGCAGGTGCTTTTTTTCGCTGGTAACCGCTTTTTGTTGTACTTGATTCAGTTCTTTTATATTGAGTAGCATTAATCATTTACTCAGTTTAAGAATTCGATTTCGTTGATTGATTTCACGTCTTATTTTATCAAATTTTGCTTTTTCTTGTGCATGCTCCACAGCGCTTCTGGTAAAAGTATGCCGTCCATCTCCTCGGGCTACAAAATATAAATAATCAGTTTGGCGCGGGTAAATCGCAGCCATGATAGATTTTCTGCCAGGATTATTTATAGGACCCGGAGGTAGACCATAATACTTATATGTATTATAAGGAGTATCTATCTCCAAATCCTTTAAGAGTAAACGTCGAGGTGAATCTTGAAGAATATACTGAATAGTCGGGTCTGCTTGCAATTTAATTCTGTGTACTAGCCGATTATGATACACCGAGGAGATAGTCGCACGTTCATCGTCGAAAATAGCCTCACCTTCGATAATCGAGGCCAGAGTCAGAATCTGGTGAGATGTAAAATTCAAACGGCTTAATTGTATCTGTACCGAATCGGAAAAAATCTGCAGGCACTTTTTAACCAGTAGATCAATAATTTCCCTTTCAGCTGTGTTCCAGTAAAAATAATAAGTATCTGGTAAAAGATACCCCTCAAGTGACTGAGCTGTTATGCCCAACTGGGAGAGTACTTCTTTATCATAACACAATGCTTTGAATTTATCCGGATCTATATTGAGTTGTTGTTGTAATTCAGCGGCAATTTGAGGGATGCACCATCCTTCAAGTAAGGTGACCCGCAATTCTTTATTCCGTGCTGTGGATAGGAAGGTTACCAGTTGAGGATAATTAAGATTTACCGGTATCTCAAAGTACCCTGCTTTCAGGGAACGATCCTGCTTTAAGGTCTTAGCCCAGAACAGAAAAGTCTTTTTATCTCCAATTAACTGTTTATTCAATAACGTATCAGCAATTGATTCGATATCCGCTCCTTTGGGAATTTTCACTACTTTTATTTCTGCTGACTTGATCTGAGCCGGTAAATAGAAATAATCCACCAGCCGGGCTAATACAATGGGCATCAACAGTAAAGTCATGATTAACAGATACTGTATAATTTTCCTGATTCCCATTTTCTCTTGCATATCCGCTGTAGAACGTAGTTCCTACTCATTATTCCTGTGCAATAATGACACGATTGGTAAATTCTATCAGTTTTTCCAATTTGTTCAGGGCAGCTCCTGATTCAATCGATTGGCGGGCTTGGTTAATACCCTCCCAGATAGAATCGACCTGTCCACCCACCTTTATGGCCGCCCCGGCATTGAGCAGAACAATATTTAATGCAGCCGAAGGGACTCCATGCAAAACATCCATTAATAGGCGCTTGTTGTCTTTAATCGATTGAGACTGGATGTTTTGAATGGGAGCAGTTTCCATGCCAAAGTTATCAGGACGGATCATGTATTCATAAATATTATCATCAACCAGTTCACAGACGATGGTAGGACCACTGATCGAGATTTCATCCATACCTTCACATCCATGCACAGCCATTACCTGTATCGATCCCAGTTCTTTTAATACTTCCACCACCAGACGTACCAGGCCACGGTCATATACTCCGAGCAACTGTCGTTTGATGTCGGCCGGATTAGTCAGTGGATTGAGAATATTGAATATGGTCCGGACTCCGATCTCTTTTCTAGGTCCCAGGGCATAGCGGCCAGCTGTCTGCAATCTGGGTGCAAACAGAAAAGCAATGCCGATTTCGGTTAAACAACGGGAGAGGTCGGATGGCGATAAATCAAGGTTAACACCGAGGGCCATCAATACATCAGAACTTCCGCATCTACTGGAGATCGACTGATTGCAGTGTTTGGCTATGATCACGCCTGCACCGGCGGCCACGAAAGCTGCTGCTGTAGATATGTTAAAAGTATTAAGATTGTCTTCGCCGGTACCACAAGTGTCAACCAGGTCATCAATTTTGGTAGGCACGCGCAGGGTCTTAGTATTTATCGCCTCCACTACACCCGCTATCTCTTCTACGGTTTCCCCTTTCATTCTTAAAGCAACCAGATAGGCAGAAATCTGTGCATCGGTCGCTTCCCCATTTAAAAGTTTCAACATCAATTTCTTGCTTTCAACCCGGCTTAGATTTTTGCCCTGAATTAAATTATTGATGGCGGTTTGAATTATATTGGACATGGCTTTTACCTGGTCTTTATATTAAACTTCTGTTTATACTGTTTAAGTAATAAAGACATCTGTTCATGTACAGGTATGGATTCAGTTAAATTAATTCGGGTTTGATCTATTACCCAGCCTGTACTGGATTTGTCAACCTGAACTAAGATCACGAATTCCCCATCTCTGCCCGACCCGATAATAGTAGTGTTGCCTATCGACTCGGTAGAGGGGTATTGTTCATGCCCCAGCAGAACTAAATCAAGTTCGGGATACTGGCGAGTTATGGCAATGGCTTCCTGTAACGACCCATGATAGATCATACAATTAAAGGCCTCGGAAGCCTCGGAGGCCTCGGAGGCCTCGGAAGCCTCGGCATCATCTTCCGGGAAAACGGGAAGGATTTTGTTCAGTATCAGATAATCGGGCTTGGGTATAAAAGTAAAACTAGTAGGAGACAAATAAGCCGAGATATTAATCCGTTGTTTTGCAAAGGTAAAAGTCCGTATAGTGGATTTGGATTTTCCAGTATTGGAGGCAAACCAGGTCTTCCCTAATATAGTTTGAATCTGGATATTAAATTGCTCATTTTCCACGTACTCCTGATCACCTGGTACAAAGAGATCAAATTTTAATATTCGTAGCGCTTCCAGCATTGTGGTATTCAGAGATAAAAAAGAATACGAATTAAAATAATCGCCGCCATTCAATACCAATAGATTATGATATTTTTCCCGGCATTGTTCAACAACCATCGCCAAGCGATCTACCCCGCCTAGCGGTTCTTTACCACACTTGCAATTTTCCAGGGTGCCATTAATATTAGCAACATAAAGAATAGAAAAAGAAGTCTGGGCCGGCAGCAGCGCCGGAATCCATAAGGCGATCAAGAAAATAATTACTTTGTATATGCTTCGCACCTGCATGATTTCAATTAGCATACTTGGTCCATAATAGACCATTTTGTTCAGATTATTATCATTTCTTCCCGTTCGACACCGACCGAAATATATTTTATCGGCACACCACAAATATTTTCCAGATACCGAACATAGGTTTGAGTTGCTTTGGGGAGTTGATTGAATTTCCGGCAAGCAGCGATCGACTTCTGCCAACCGTTAAATTCTTGATAAACCGGTTGACATTCTTCCAATATTCTGGTATTAGCAGGAAACTGTGTCAGTGTTTGATCCTGATGCCGATACGCGGTGCATACTTTAATGGTTTCAAATTTATCCAGCACATCCAATTTGGTAAGAGCGATAGATGTCAAACCGTTTATCCGGGCTACAAATTGTGCCGCCACAGCATCAAACCATCCGCATCTGCGGGGACGACCGGTAGTTGCTCCATACTCCGACCCGATTTCACGTAAACGTTGGCCAGGCTGTTCTTTGTCTTCTGAAGGAAAAGGACCGGAACCAACACGCGTGGAATACGCTTTAAGTACTCCAATAATATCCCGGACTGCCGTAATAGGCAATCCTGTCCCGCAGATTGCCCCGCCGCCGGTGGGATGTGAAGAAGTGACATAGGGGTAACTGCCAAAGTCCACATCGAGTAAACTCCCCTGTGCTCCCTCCAGCAGAATATTTTTATGTTCTTGCCAGGCCCGATAAAGAAGCAAAGAAGTATCGGTTACAAAATCATGTAATTTTTCAGCATAGCCGCGCAGGGTGTCGTAAACCTCCTGGAAATTCAGAGAAGTTTGGTGGTACGTTTCGACCAGAATCCTTTTTTTAATTTCTAAATTTTCTTTTAATTTTTCGCTTAGCAGTTTATCATCATATAAATCAACCACTCGAATACCGCAGCGGTCATATTTATCAACATACGCCGGGCCAATGCCTCTGCCGGTGGTGCCAATTTTTTTGGATTGCAGTTCCTTTTCCCGAAATTGATCCAGTAATTTGTGATAAGGAAGAATTACATGAGCACGGTCGGAGATGAATATTCGATTACGGATATCAATTCCGTTACGTATCACCAGATCGACTTCCTGAAAAAAGGATTCCGGATCGAAAACTACACCATTACCGATGACACAAATTACTGTGGGCCATAGAATTCCACCCGGAATTAGATGAAATACGTATTTTTG
>CAYSHN010000221.1:0-6192 GCA_964430815.1 uncultured Calditrichota bacterium
TATTTATAAAAAAGAAAACAGAATAAAAAAATCGTTCTTATGGCATCGTTTATTGTTTCGAGCTGCTGATGATTTGGCTAAAGAAAAACTGGTATCTAGACCGACTCAGACAATTCTTTTAACTAATAAGAGAGAATGGATGCTTACGGAAGCAGGTTATGATAAGGCTTTAATATTACTAAAAATTCCTTCTATTCACAAAGAAATATCTCTAGTAAAATCATACGAAGTTCAAAAAATTGTAAAGAAAATAAAAGAGCAAGAAATACCTCGAGAATATGATCCGTTTGAAAGAAATAAAAAAAGATATATCATGTCAAAAGAAGTTCAACTTAGAAATCGAGGTTTCAGACAGGCCATTATTGAAGCGTATGAATGTAAATGTGCAGTCTGTGGTTTTAAATTAAATTCTCCCGATGATCGTTTGTGGGAAGTGGAATCTGCACATATAGTACCTTATAGTTCAAATGGAAAAGATGATATATGGAATGGAATGGCATTATGTCATCTTCATCATTGGGCGTTTGATGTAGGGTGGTTCAGTATAGAAAACAATTATTGTGTAATCGCATCGAGCAAAATTCATTCCTTGAATAAAAATTATGGCAAAATGGGCAATTATGATTTTATAGCGCATTTCGACAATAAAAACTTGATTTTAACATTGCCAAGTAACAAAAATAATCATCCACACCTGATTGCGCTAAAATGGCACCGTGAAAATCTTTATATTAAATGAAAGTTAATGAGATGAAAGAAGAAATAATCTATACGCTGGATAAAACTGATGTTCAAACCGTTGCAATACAAGAAATGGGTAGAAAGTTGACCAATGAAGAGATAGAAATAATTATAGATCAAGTTGCTGAAAATATAAGTTGGTATGATGCTATAGCGGATGCTATTTATGCAAAATTAAAATTGCATAAAAAAAAGTGAATCTTAACGATATTATAGAATTCAACGAATTCCTTAATAGTGAACCTCATTTTAAAAGATTCTAATATTGGTTTTAATATATTGTACTATGTACAAAGGAAAATATATGATGAAAACTTATACTGTTTCATTGATAAGAACCTATCTCGTCTCGATTGAAGCTGAGACTGAGTATCAGGCAAAATTGTACGCTGAATATTATTTAGGAGATTGTTCCGATTTATCCAATGAAAAAGAACGATCGGAGAAAAAGTTCTCAATTAAAGAAGTTGAAATGGTATGGAATGAAGCATCAGAAATAATCAATTGATAAAAATAATTGTTATAAAAAAATTACTAATTATCAATTACTAATGTATAATTTTAAAAATTATATCCGGCCGTAAAATAAATCCTGGTTACGAATTTATCCCAGTGCATAATACTCTTCGATCCTGTGCTGAAAATTAACTCAAAGGGGCCGATAATCGATAGAAATTTTATACCCAGGCCAAATCCAAACAGGTTTTTTTCTATCTGATCAAGATCGAAATAATTCTTTACCCGGTACGAACCGGCATTAAGGATCAGTTTGGGAAAAATATCTTTGCGGTACTTGTAAATGTAATCGAAACGTATATACGAAAAGTTGTTACACTGGATTTGATTGATCTCCATTCCGATAAAGGAATCGCTGCCACCTTTAAAGGGATACTTATAAATAGGCAGATCCTGTCTGGAATCGGTATAATACCCGCTTAACCTCAGGACATTTTTCCGGGTAATGGTCTGGTAAAAATCTGCTCCAACCTGAAACTGATAATAATTCAAATCTGAGCCCAGACTTTTTAAAGCGGCATTAAATTCTGCATCTATCTTAAAGCCACCGGTTGGTTGAAGCGGTTCATCAAGCAGATCTAAAGAAAGCTCGGATCTCAACATTCTTAAATGATCATTCCAGGAGGGAAGATAAGCGGGAATGATCCCTTCGATGCTCGGTTCAATATTCACATTTTCAGAATTGTATTCAAACTTAAGCAGACCTGCGGTACCGAGATTAAAGGCAAAACCGGCGGCGGCAGTCCAGGAGATGTCGTCATACTGGGCGATATGCTTAGCGGATTCCAGATTAAAAATACTGACCGGTATGTTCTTGTAAGCAATCCGTACATAAGGGAAAACCGGTGTGTTTAAACTGCGCGAAGGGTAATAATATATCCAGTCGAGTTTAAACAACCCGGCAAATTGCATGGATAACTCTCCGCGTAAACCGGCAAATGGAATATTGGTGGCCTGCGAACTCAAGATCCCAACCAGTTTATATTCATCATCATAACGGAAACCTAACCGTAATTTTCTGAAGGTCGCCTCCTTAACATTGATTTGCAGACGTATATAATTCTCCTTAACCGGATTCAGGGTGTAACTGATCTCTTCAAAATAACCAAGTCCATACATATACTGAATACGTTCGTTGAGAACCTGTTTGTTAAAAATATCACCGGGTTTCAATCCCAGTAGATTGTTTATAAAACGGAAAGGGAGCTTCCGGTTACCGGTTATGGTAATTCCATGAATCACCGGTTTTTTCTTCTCCTTGACCCGAACACTTAAATTTATTGATTGCCGATCGAGCGGGATCAAATTTATGGATAATGAATCAAATAATCCGGAGGTTTTCAGGCGGGAGATTCTACTATTTAGCTTAATCATATTCAGGGTGTCACCCGGAGCATGCTCCAGCAATTGATAAAAATATTCAAGGGTATAAGAGAGATTTCCAGTAATCATTATATTGGCGATGGTCGGTTTAAGACGTGGAATAGAATCTGGAAAGAAATTTCCGCTTCCGGTAGAAAAACAGGCATCTTTGAGATCCATTAAATCCTGTTTATGCTTATAAGCGGCAAGGTTACCTATACGTATAATATCCTTTACTCTCTCAATGTCGAAATCGGAGATGGAGTAATTTCCGAGATCAGGCTTAATAACCAGATCGCACAATTTGCTATTCTCTAATTGCCGGGAATAGTCGGTAATGACCATGGTTTGCCCCAACACGGCTATCATGGATTCCAGATCTTTCTTCTGACGCAAAGCGGTACCGACATTTACTCCAATGATAATATCCGCACCCATCATTTTCGCCACATCGGCGGGAAGGCTATTGAGTAATCCTCCGTCGATCAGCAGAGAATCCCCCCATTCGACCGGGGTAAAGACAGTAGGAATGGCCATGGTTGCCCGCATAGCCCTGGCCAGCGAACCGCTGTGTAAAGTAACTTCCTTGCCGCTGATCAGATCAATGGTAATACAACGGTAGGGGATTGGCAAACGGTCGAAGTCGGATATCGACTCAACCGCTGAAGTCAAGTCCGCAAATTTCAGAATAATATTTTGACCTCTGATCAGTCCGCCGGGAATAACGGGAGTGATCCCATCCAATCCCAGTCCCAACTGGAATTTGCCATTGTCTTTTTTCTCCAGATAGGGTATTTTTTTGCGTACAGTCTTATCGGAAAATAACTCCTGCCAGTCTAGTTTCAGGGTATATTGTTCGATCTCACTTCCGCTATAACCACAAGCATATAATCCACCCACAATTCCCCCCATACTTGTCCCGACAATAAAATCGACCGGAATTTGAAGTGAATCGAGCATTTTCAGGGTACCAATATGAGCCAGGCCGCGTGCTCCGCCACCTGAAAGTACCAACCCGATTTTGGGACGTACCTGTTGTGCCATAGTCAGTCCACTGAGGGATAGAATGCAACTAGTGAGTATCAGTGTGACTATTCCAGTTTGCTTAGACATGTTTTACCTGTTTTATACATAATTTTTTATAAAAGTGTAACCAAAAATTTACAACACTTTTAAATGATTATCAATCCATGTTGATTTATTACCATAAATCATTTTAAATTAAAAGATATCGAAGATGTACCGAATATAGTTGCTGATGTTTGTTGAGGAATGTTGTTTTTAAAATAGAGAAATGGAATTGAGTATGCCTATTATTATAAAAACTGTAATCCTGTTGACTTTATCCAATGTGTTCATGACCTTTGCCTGGTATTCCCATTTGCGTAATATGAACAGCAAGGCCTGGTATATTGCCGCCCTGGCCAGTTGGGGTATAGCCTTACTGGAATACTTATTACAGGTTCCGGCTAACCGGATCGGCTATACTCAACTGAGTTTACCTCAATTGAAAGTGTTACAGGAAGTAATCACCCTCTCCGTTTTTGTACCATTTGCAATTTATTACATGCGGGAACCAGTAAAAATGGATTATTTATATGCTGGTTTTTGCTTGATGGGTGCTGTTTATTTTATATTCAGGACGTAAACTGTAAGTTGATTAAAAAGATTTTTTAGGATAAAACTCCGGATATAATTTTATCAAGCAGTCTTCACATAAACCATGCGAGAATTCAGCAGAGGAATGATCACGAACGTACACTTCAACTTCGTGCCAGTAACCCTGATCATCGCGCATTTTTTTGCAGTGTGAACAGATCGGAATCAAACCTTTTAAAGTCTGAACGTGATCGAGTGCTTCACGTAACTGAATAATAAGTTCTTCCCGTTCATTTTCTAATTCTTTATGGGTGGTAATATCCCGAGACAGTCCAAAGGTGCCGATAATATTTCCGAGGGCATTATAAAGGGGTGCTTTAGTTACTGAAAACCATTTGCTGACCCCATTTACGGTGGTGATCAGTTCCTCCTTGTTCAACAGCGGTTGTCCCGTTTCAATAATTTTTTGCTCATCGATGAAAGCCTGCTGAGCATGTTCTTTTTTAAAAAAATCGAAATCGGTTTTACCGATTGCTGCTGTGACCGAAGTTAAATTCAGAAAAAGTGATTGCGACTTATTTATTTTTACAAATTTTCCCTGTAGATCTTTGAAATAAATATTATCGGGGATGTTTTCCATCAACGCTTCAACAAAAAATTGATCGGAAAAGGAGATCTGTTTCAATGCATAATCCTGCTGTATTTATCTACAATCTGTTTGAGTCGCTCTTTAATTTTTATTGAATTATACGGTTTGGTAGTTCCGTAAGCTAAAAATTGTACAACGGCATAGAACTTGTCATTGATAGGCATATCTGACATCCAGATGACGCAACCACGCACCTGCACTTTGCTTTCACCGGGAATGGATATTTCCACTTCCAGTAATTCACCGGGATGTATCGATTTATCGGTAGCAAACCGCAGACTACTCCAGGTCAGATCCTCCAGCGGTTCTGGTCCCAGATACCGGTTTAGAAGTTTCAAGTCGTTAGCAAAGCGATAAAAAATTGCAGCACCTTTGATTTTAACCCTTTCCAGGGCACGACGTTCTTCCTTGGCATCCACCATATATCCTCCTAAAAAAGAACATACGATATCGATTTGTCTCTATCATCGTCCATATTTCTGCAATCTTTTAAAGAATTGATGAATTATTAATTAATGATCGGTTTTTTATCAGTAAAATTGGATATATTTTAGACTAATTTTCCCCTAATTTCTTGTCAATTTCGAAAACAGGCCGGATATCAACGGGCAGATGGGTTAATTTGGTATTTAAAAGTGCCAGGGAAGCAGAAGTTACAGCATATTTTTCAATTAAAGCTTTGGCCCCCTGATAATCACCCCGGGCTTCAATAGTCAGCAACTCGCTGGCCAAATCCTTCACCGCTTCGCCGATCTTATCGAAATTTACTTTTACTTTCTGGGTTTGCGGATTAAACTCATAACCCCCTTTTTCAAACAGGTAATTGTAAATTATTGCAGTTCCGGCACCATGCGCTTCATTGATACCAAAACGAACAGAACGAAACACACCGGCCAGAAAAGTAATATAGATCTGCTGCGCCGAGGAGGGGAGATAGATCCCTTTTTCAATGAGAAAAATATTATTGTACATTCCCAGTACATCGGCTTTACATTCTTCGATCCTGGAATAGGTTTCTTTTAATTCTTTTTTAACTTCCGTTTTCTGCCCGTTCAGTACCAGGAGACCCGGGCCGACACCGTGTGATATTTCATGCATTAAAGTGTGATTGAAGAATGCAGCGAAAGTCACTGCCGCCAGTTGGGAAGAATCAATTACTATCTGAGCGATGGGATATAACAATTTATTAAATTTTGCTTCATGAATATTTTTCAGCATTACTTTTTTGGAACCTTTGGCTTGGCGGACCCGCTCATCATTGGGCAGGTTAAAGGCCAGCGTTTGTACACCGGCTTTTGTATCGCCGGCGGAATAAACCAGTTGAA
>CAYSHN010000222.1:0-6188 GCA_964430815.1 uncultured Calditrichota bacterium
TATTTTCGACAGGAATTTCGGGCAGCTGTTTTATGATCTGGCTTTTTTGATCCTGATTAGTGATGATTAACATCTGTTCAGGTTTAGTCAGAGTCGCAATACGCTCATAAGTCAACCGCAACATTGACTTGGAACCAACTATATGCAACAGTTGCTTTGGTCGGGTTTTTCTGCTCATCGGCCAAAAACGTGTGCCAACACCTCCGGCCATCAGAATAATATACATGTTTGACCCTACTGAACTTGTAATTTACTCAGACTATTCCTGGCATAAACATCAAGCGGATCTACTTCTAGTACCGTTTGAAAAACACGCTTGGCATTCTCAATTTCTTTATTCAGAATATAAGTTTCACCAAGATTATTGAGGGCAATAGTGTATCTTGGTTTAAGCGAGATTGCTTTCAGGAATAGATTAATGGCTTCAGGATAACGGGAAGCAAGTTTATAGATATAACCCAGATTATTTAACGCTTCGGGATAATCCTTTCTCAAGGTTAGAGCTTTATTCAGATGAAAATAGGAACTATCCAAATTGTCCGCATAAAAATAAGCAACCGCAAGATTATTATGGCTTTCTGCATTCGTGGGATCCAGTTTTATTATTGTCTGGTAATATTCGATCTTTTTTTCCACATCATCCAGTTTCTCAGCCTGTTCGGTCAATTCAAAAACCTGGCGATCCAATTTACCGCTCACAATGTCTTTGGTTTTTTCATAATTTGATTTGGCTGGATCATAATTAGGATTAATTTTTAATGCGCGTTGAAAAGCAAGTCCCGCAGCATCATAATCGCCTTGTAGAAACTGAATATAACCCAGATTATTAAAGGCTTCATAGTAGGTCGAATCCAGTTCGGTAGCGATTATAAACTGGTTCGCTGCCTTATTCAGATCATTGAGTTTATGATAGGAAATACCGATAAAATTATGCAACTCGGCATCACCGGGTATCAGTTCTACTGCTTGTTGCCATGAATCGATTGCTTTATTGTATTCAGCATTTTGATAAAAGATAACCCCATCACTCACATGACTCTCTGCGGTAACAAGTACTTCCGGTGCAATTTCGGGTATAGTTGTTTTTACTTCCACCTTGGGTTCTTCCTTGGGTGGTTTACTGGTAAACCAGGCGCAGGAAGAAATTAACAGGATCAAGCACAGATAAAATACTAAACGCATGATGAATTGCCCTCCTTTAAATATTTTGCTTTAAAAATTACTCGCACAGGTCCATGTAAATATATTTGCTCCGGTTCGCGGGAGACCATGACTGTCATGTTTCCACCCCAGGTTTCGACCTCAACCTGATCGGTATTCTGCTGTGGATAATTCATAAAAGTAAGTGCCGCAGCAGTGACCCCGCTGCCACATGACAGGGTTTCCGATTCAACTCCGCGTTCATAGGTACGTACTCTCAATTTTAAAGATTTTCTGTTCCAGTCGACTTCTACAAAATCCACATTGGTCCCTTCCGGCTGATAATACGGATGATAGCGTAAGGCTCTTCCGAGTTCAGTTACGGGGATGGATTGGATTTGCGTCACCTCCAATACCAGATGCGGAACACCCGTATTTATAAATCTCTTAAAATTTATGAACTTAGGCAAGGTAAAATCAATAGGAAAAGTTCTCTTTTCTTGCACAGGGTTTAATAGTACCTGCACGGCTATCTGTTCATGATTTTCGATTTTAACCCAATGTACACCATCTCCCGCTTCAAAACGGGCTTGTTTTTTTATAATTCCGTTTTTATATGCATAATAAGCCAGACAACGGCTTCCATTCACACACATACTGGACTCATAGCCATCGGCGTTAAAATAGCGCATGCGGAAATCTGCTTTTTCTGAAGGTTCCAGTAACAATAATCCATCTGCACCGACACCCGTATGCCATTGACAGATCGCTCTTACAAATTCCACTGGCCAGGATGAAAACTGTAAATCGAAATTATTCACGACAATAAAATCATTTCCAGTTCCATGCATCTTCCAGAAATCAAATTCCATGGCCTATTTCACTCCTGGAATAATGAATTGGATATTTTCTGTTTCCCAGCGTTTGCGCACACGTATGGTATCAGTTTGCATATAGAAGGGTTCCGCAAATTGAAATGGAAATAGGCTACCGGTAGAATGCTCACCATCTTTATTTAAATCTATAAAACCACTCAATTGATAATATCCCTCGGCAAGCAAGTCTGCCTCAAAAGTATTATCGGCATTGAGTCGTATCCGTTTAACTTTTTTTCTGTCCCGCAATGATAAAATATCCAAGAAAACATCATACGGCAATGGTTTTTCACTATTATAGCGACCAGATAACGATCCAAACTCATCAGCAGAGAGTGTATGAATTGTACGAGTTATGGTGGAATCCGCCAGGGTATCACCCCACACAGATCGTAATTCCCTGGTAATTATTTGAAATCGGTACGACAAGCCGGGTTTAAATCCCCCATTGATGGTAAAGAATCCTTTTTCCAAATTCTCCCAAATCCACTTCCCGTTCAACTTATTCTGTCGTTCATCCTGAATCGAGAATGCCCGGGATAGATTTATCGTATCAACCGGCAGGGAGAATTCAAGAGTAATGGCGCTGGTCAAAGACACTCTGCTGGCGCTATCGATAGGAGTGACCTTGGGTATGTTAAAACGGGTTGTATCGATCTGTCCAGAACTACTGAATGTTATGAATTGAGGATTATGTTGCACATTCCCGCAACTATCGACGATAGAAGGAATTGATAAATAATAGGTGGTCTTTTCCGGCTGGACTGCAGTGTAGAGAAAATACTGTTTGCGGTCTTCTTTGTTGGGACTTAGTGCTTTAATCTGAAGTGTATCAGTATGAAGTGAATCGCAGATCAGGATTTGATCTAAACTCAATGATCTTAATGCTTCACTACATCTTAATAATACGGTTCGGTTATTCAAAGCCCGTGCTCCGCTGATAAAGGGCGGAGTCGTATCAACCTTGGTAATTGTAAAGGTCAGGTCGGCCATGGCACTCAAACTAGAGTCTAAAGTTACATCTTTACCAGGAATGCCTATCTGCTCAAAATTTAAATCGAACAATAAATTCTTATTGACATCTTCGATCACAAAAATCCGATAAGTACCTGAGGAGAGATAATTCAGCAAAAACAGTCCACTCTCGCCTGGTTGACTTAAATAATCAGCATATTTGATCGTGGGATTTAATGTATCTCCCGCTGTTATCTTGTAAGCATAAACATATAAAACATCCTGCTTGGAGATTCCATATACCTTTCCGGATATATTAGCACGATCAATGTGCGTACCGCTGCTGAAGGCAAGTTGATAAGATTCCTTCATCCTGTTATTTTGCCGGTCTCTGGCTGCAGAACCGACCGTCACTACATAGGTGACATCAGAACGCAAAGTATCTGCAACTTGCATAATCAATTTATCCCATCCAGACCAATCCAGAGTATACTCAAGCACCGGGGATATAAAGACTGACTGATTTACAGAGGCATCATTCATCCTCTCGGAAAATGTCAATTCAATTTCATCTAACTGCTCGATACCGATCGAATCAGGAAGTGGAAAAGTCTCGATAATCCGGGGTGGGATCAGATCTGCTGGACCACCATCGGGATAACCACGGGCTGCACAGTAAAATTGCGAATGGATCAATAATAAAAATATAAAGTAAATACAAACACGCAGTAGTTTGGGCACGTACATTCCTTTCTTGAATAAATTTAAAGATATTTTCAATAAGGAAAAAAATAATAATTATAATAGTAGTACGTGTTGAAAAGAGTCAGGAATTGATGTACTTCAAAAAAACCGTACGATTACAACGGCTTTAATAAGGTCTGTAACACCAGCATTGCTGACACATTTATTAAGCGCAGCGGGATTTTATTGTGCGGACTGGTTTATCTATTCTTGGTTTTGACAAATCTGGTGTCCGGATCTCCGATAAATAAACGGGAAAACCGTTTATTGTTCAGATATACGTGCTGCTTTACCGCGCAGTTTGCGCAGGTAATATAACTTGGCACGACGCACTTTTCCCGTTTTCTTATTCTCTATCTTGGAAATCCTCGGTGAATGTAATGGAAAAGTACGTTCAACCCCTATACCATTTGAAACTTTATGAACGGTAAAAGTAGCATGTATGCCATTACCGCGTCTGCGCAGACATACACCTTCAAATACTTGTATCCGTTCCTTTTCACCTTCAATAACTCTCGCATGTACGCGAAGCGTATCACCAGGTTTGAAATCAGGGATATCTGAACGTAACTGCTTAGCAGTTACTGTGTTAATAAGGTCCATTTTATTTACCTACTTCGATTTATGTAACTTTTGGTATTTACGAAATAAATCCGGACGCTTTTTCTTGGTAATCTGTTCTCGTTGTTGCTGTTTCCATTCTGCTATTTTCTTATGATCGCCCGAAAGTAATATTTTCGGAATTTCCACTCCTTTAAATTTTTCCGGACGTGTATAATAATCACAATCCAGCAAGTAATCTTCAAAAGAATCGGTAAAAGCAGAATCGATATTGTGGAGAGTACCAGGTAGTAACCGTACTACAGCATCCACAATTACCAGCGCCGCCAGTTCTCCTGCTGATAAAACAAAATCGCCGATCGATAATTCCTGCAAAGGGAAAAACTGTTTAATCCGTTCGTCCACCCCTTTGTAATGACCGCAGACGATTATTAACCGGTCAAGCAGTGATAACTTTACAGCAGTCGGTTGATCGAATAACTGCCCGCGTGGGGAAGTTAGAATCATTTCCAGCTTGGCGGACATATCCAGCGACTGAATTTCCTGCAGACAATCATACAGCGGTTCAACTTTGTATATCATTCCCGCTCCGCCACCATAAGGAGTATCATCGATCGTCTGATGTTTATCTTTTGTCCAGCGTCGTAAATTATGGATACGGATTTGTACCGCCTGGTTATCCACCGCGCGCTTGATCATACTTTCCTGGATGGGACCAGCTACCATCGCAGGAAAGGCTGTAACGATATCAACGATCATATCAATGAACTAATCTAATAATCCTTCCAGCAGATGAATAATTACCTGTTTCGATTCCGGAGCGATCTTTTTAATAACATCTTTTATTGCCGGAATCAATATCTCCTTGCCGGTTTTAGTTTGCAGCACATACACATCGTTGCTGCTGAGCTGCAGCACATCGCAAATTTCACCGATATAAACACCTTGCTCGCTGAGTACCCGGCAACCAATTAAATCATGAATAAAATATTCATCCTGCTTCAACTGAATCACGTCCTGTCGCTCAATCAGAACTTCTGCATCGCGTAGTGATTCAGCTGCCGTACGTGTGTTTATTTCTTTGAATTTTATAAATACAAACCCCTTAGCCAGCCGAACAGTTTCGATCGAATAGGTTTGTATGTTATCTTTTTTTAAATATACTTTCTTTAATAATTTAAAACGCTCCGGGCGGGGGGAAACTGGTGTTATCTTTACCTCACCTTTTATTCCCTGCGGCCTGAGAACGTTTCCGATCAAATACATCAGGATCAGGAGACTATCAAAACCATAAACATCGTTGCTACTCCAAAATCTCCAGGACCGCTCGCTTGCCCGCTTTGGCCGAGGCAGCACCCAGCAGGGTGCGGATCGACTTAGCGGTTTGACCATGCTTACCGATTACTTTGCCAAGGTCTCCTTCACCTACGCGTAATTCGTACACCGTTACCCGCTCACCATCCACTTCTGTTACCTGAACTTCATCGGGTTTGTCAACCAGGTGCTTTGCAATGTACTCTACGAATTCTTTCATCTCACTTCCTCCTCTGTAGTACTAATGTGAACAATTAAATTAGACCTGCATTATATTAGCATATTGCATGTATTATATTCACCCAATTTTAACGTTGCCACCATGACTGTTAATACACCGTGTCTCCGCTTCATTCCACTCTGCAAACAATACTGTTATTCTGACTTTTCAGCTGGATCCTGAGTATTTTCAGTTTTCTCTGGTTTAACCGCCTCATCACTCGTTGGTGGAATCACGGCTTTGCTTTTAGCGGTTTTCGTTTTCTCAGGTTTAACCGCCTTAGCACTCGGCGGTGGCGCCTCGGTTTTGGTTTCAGTGGTTTTTATTTTCTCAGGTTTAACCGCCTTAGCACTCGGCGGTGGCGCCTCGGTTTTGGTTTC